>CAZEUM010000120.1:0-4171 GCA_964514765.1 uncultured Sulfurovum sp. | reverse complement strand
CATCACCTAAAAGCTCTGCCATTTCCCTAGCCAAACCTTTAAAAGTCTTACCTGGCACAAATGCGACACCATCACTGTCTTTTATCACCAAACTGTCAAGCTTTGCCCCTGCAGAAAGTCCTGAACCCATATGCCAATAGTCTAAAAATCTAATCTCATATTTCAAAGTCATTATTTTGCCTCCGTTGCAGAAAGTATCTGTAACACATCATAAATAGGTGTTTTATGAAATCCATCTTTTTCTATGATAAGCTTTTCGTTATTTAACTCTTTGTCTATACGTTGTAGGTTTTTCTCCATAATGCAGTACCTCCAATTGATGTTACTTTCTGCCATCTCGTTAATACGCTCTAGCATAGAAGAAGCATAGTCTTTGCTGTTGTAAAGCTCTCCCATCCATGCTCTAAGTCTTGCTATGGGGCTACCATCACATCGGTATGCCTCTATGGTATGTATAAGTCCTTGCACAGAAGGTTCATTTTTCTGATCCAAATAATACGGTCCAAAATCACAACGTACGGTCTGCTTGTCATTTGTTATAGTCAACTCATCTTTTACGAACTTACTCCAACTTTGGAAATTTGAACTTTGTATGTTATGAAACATTAAAGAAGATGGAGCTAAATCTTCGCTTATCTTTTTAGCGTGCTTTTTTGTAGCAGAACATAACTCTTCTGCCAAAGAAACAGCATAATGAAAAGGGTACTTTTCGTTCATATAGGCTATGCCAGCACAAGCTGTAAGCTTAGAACCTAGTTTGGTTTTTGTTTCTTCTTCAAAGTATTTCAAAAACTTATATGTAAAAGGCAGGGCATCATTGGCATTACATATAACCACCATGTCATCACCACCCAAAATGACATCTCGTATGCTCATCTCATCTGTTTTCGCTCTTTGAAATGCTTTCTTTGTTGCACTGTCTAGCGCTTTAGAAAATTCACTTAATTTTTTACCTTGTTTGTGTAACTGAGGGATTAACATACCCAAACCATTACCATCTGCATGAATAACAGCAATTTTGTTTTTCCCATTAGATATTTCTGAAAGGTTTCTAAACTCTTTTAAATGTGCATTTTCTGAAAAAAACGCATCATTTGCTTCTATCTTTTGTTTTGTAGCCATGTCTACAGCAGTCGATTTTTTCTGTATACTCTTATAAGAAACAACGGGTTTAGCTGTACTTGGGTTTAACTCCATGATATTTAAACTCAAATCCAAGGGGGTTGAAGCTTTGTTTCTTTGTACTTTTAAACGTTGTTCAAGTTTGTTTATCTCATCTTGGGTTACCGATGTTCCCTCAATTTTAACTACCGCTTGTGAGAGTGTAATGCCATACGCAGAAAGCATAACAGTTTGAGGAAATGCTTTAACCGCTTTCTTGCACTCTGCTTCACTAAACACAGCTTTTATGTTTCCAGCGGCATTCAGCAGTATCTCTTCGGGATTATAATTATCTTTAAAAAGTGTTGCTATATTTTTAACAATTTCACTTGCTCCTACAATCTCCTGTAGTTTATTTGTTTTAAATATAAAATCTTGTATACCTTGTACACTTGCAGCATATAAATACATTATTTTCTTCCTTTATTGTGTATGAACCTAACCCAAAAACAGTTTGTTTCCCGACACCTATGATCTCGCCTATTTTTAAATACTCATAGCTTTTTTCATCTAAACCTTCTATACGCAATACGCCCTTAAGTCCACCCATATTCATCCCTTTGTCCTGTCTGTTGGAGTAACGTTTCATTTCTACAAAATTCAAAGTAGAATGCGCAATGCAACCTTCTACCCTGTAGTCCAACCGTGTTGGCTTCTCGCCTTGTAACTGAGCCAACCTACGATGTATGTTACTAATAAGCGTATGTAGCGCTATCTCTTTCTTTGCCAATATATTGTTCTCTTTTATCCGTAAAGGCATAGTAAATTCTAGCGTTACATTTGGACAAAAACTGTCCAATGAGAGATGATTCGGCTTAAGTTCATCAAGTGGCAGAAATGATTTACTATCATACACTATCTGCCTAGAGATAGACATTTGTCTAATCTTCATTTTCTTTCTCTCCTTACCATACCCCTCTTCCTCTGCTGCTTTTTGAATGGCAGAAAGCACATAGGGCAAAGATTTGATAGCCTCTTCAAAAAGATATATAGAGTAGTCAAAAGATTTTGGCTGTAGTGTTATACCCAGTCTAAATTTATGAAAAACATTTTTTTCTTCATAAAATGCATAATACAAACACTCTTTAGCCGAAAAACAACCCTCACATTGGTATGTTGGATTTATGCACACCGTTCTCTTAAGTGCCATACCCAAAGCACCCCGAAACATAGAGCCTACAAAAAATGGTGGTTTTTCGTTACTATCTATCATTACATCTATTTTATGGTATTTAAACAATTAATTCACCTCATTCACCAACTTATAAAATTTCTTTTTAAGTACCTCGTCAGATGTACAATTAGAAAAGTGTTCCACTGTCATTTGAAACAGGCGTAAGTGGGACTTTCTTGCTAGGATGCAAGGGGTCACCTGTATCCTCAGTATCATCTGCATACCCAACAGAATTACCATAAGCAGCATCTAAGGGGCCTTCATCAATGTTGAGTGTTGGTGCCAAACCTATCTCTGCATCACTAGCTATATCGTCAGGATCTATATCTTCTACTATATTTGTTTCTTCTTCTAACATATTGTCATTGTATTGCCTCTGATCCATCTCATCATAGGGATGTACAGCTTTTTTAGGCATTGAAGGCAAGGGAGAGTATTCTGTATATAACTCTGATTTTCCTTCATACACCCCTCTAAATACCCCTTCAGGTATGTCAAAATGACGTTTAGTATCGGGGTACAGTTTCAATAGTTTTTTATAATAAAAGGCAAAAGCAGGGGCAGCGATGGTACCACCCGTTGCCCCTCTTCCTATGGGTTTATTGTCATCTCTACCAAACCATACAATGGTTTCTATGCTAGGGGAATAACCACAAAACCATGCATCTACATTATCGTTGGTTGTGCCTGTTTTTCCTGCAAGTTCTATGCCTGCTACAGCTGCATTTTTTCCTGTACCTCTTTTAATCACATCCATTAGTATGTCTGTCATCAAGTAAGCCTGTTCTGGCGTGGTAAATCCTTCTATCTCCTTTGGACGTGTTTCATAAATTATTGCACCTTCTTTAGAGATAATCTTGCTTACCAGTCTTGGCTCTATCATATGTCCTTTGTTTGCAAACATAGAAAATATCTGCGCCATTTTAAGGGGGCTTAGCCCAAGGTTACCCAGAGCAATAGACATATCTCTAGGGATATGTGCTACATCTAAAAATGCCAAACGTTTTCTTATGGTACTCACACCCAAGTCGGACACTAAGTTAATGGTTGCCAAGTTTCGTGAATGCACTAAAGCTTCACGTAGAGGCACAAATCCTTTAAAATCATGCTCATAATTTTTAGGTGCCCACACTTTAGGTTTTCCTTTATAATAGTACTGAAAGGTACGTGCTAAGTCCGTTAAAGGACTTGCAGGATTATATCCCATATCTAGTGCTGTTTGATATATGAAAGGTTTAAAAGCAGAGCCAGGTTGGCGTTTGGTCTGTGTCACTCTGTTAAAGGTAGATTTTTTATAGTCTGTAGTTCCAACCATCGCTAAAATATCCCCTGTAGCACTCTCAACAGCAACAAAAGCTACATTTAATGTAGATTTTTTTGCATTTTCTTTATATTTTTTAAGTGCCTTCTTGTACGAAAAGTCTACTGCCTCTTTAGCGATAGCCTGCTGTTTCATATCTATAGTAGTATAGACCTCATACCCACCAGTACGAATGTCACCCAACCTACCCTTAAAGCGTCTAAGTACTTCGTCTACAATACCTGGAGCGATATTTTGTCTCAATGGTGTTTTATGTACTTTGGGAGATTCTTTTACCGCTTTAAGGTAATCACTTTGTGTAATCCAGCCTATGCTTTTCATACGGTAGAGTACATTGTTTGCTCGATCTAAAGCTCTTTTGTAATGTTTAAGAGGATTATAAAAACTAGGTGCATTGGGTAGCCCTATCAAAATAGCAGCCTCTTTTAGTGTAATTTCATTCAATTCTTTATGAAAATACCCATTGGCTGCTGTCTTTACACCAAAGTAGTTATTGCCATACGATATCTCATTCA
>CAZEUM010000119.1:0-4279 GCA_964514765.1 uncultured Sulfurovum sp. | reverse complement strand
TTACCGCCTCTCCCAAAAACCTAGCTAAAATGGAAGAAGTGTTCATAAAAACATCTCAACTAGAGTATATGTTCTGGGACTCTGCACACAAGCAAGAAAAGTGGAAGATATGAGTACATACTACAATGCCGTCCTTACAATAGCAGGTTCAGACTCAGGAGGATGTGCGGGTATACAAGCAGACATAAAAAGCATCTCTGCTAACGGGGGCTATGCAGCATCTGTCATCACTGCTACTACTGCACAAAATACCCAAGGTGTCAGAGACATTCATGCCATTCCCATACCTCACATCATTCAACAAATGGAAGCTGTTTTTGATGACATACATTTTGATGCTATAAAAATAGGTATGCTTCACTCTAGCGAAGTCATAGAAGCCGTACAAAACACTTTAGAAAAATATGATGCAAAAAACATCGTCTTGGACCCCGTAATGGTAGCTACATCGGGTGACAATCTCATAGATGGAAAAGCTGTAGAACGTCTTAAATCATTTTTACCCCAAGCCACACTCATAACCCCTAACATTCCTGAAGCCCAAATTCTCATAGGGCATGACATTGACTTAGATAACCTAGAAAAAACAGCCAAAGAAATAGGAAAAAAGTACCAAGTCTCTGTCCTGCTAAAAGGTGGGCACTTAAAACTTGTAGAAATGATGAGTGATGTACTTTATAACCATACAACAAAAAAAGTTACTTTCATCCAAAACCCAGCCATAAAAACCATCAACACCCATGGCACAGGGTGTAGCCTTTCTTCTAGTATTGCTACTTATTTAGCATGTGGTGAGAACTTGGAAAGTGCTGTTTTAAAAGCTTGCAATTATCTCAATAAAGCCATAGAAGCAGGGAAAGATAAAGTATTAGGGAAAGGGCATGGACCAGTAGATCATTTTTGGGATTTTTACTAAACCTTCTCAATAATACATTGGCGAATTCGCCATTATTAAGGATAAGAAATAAATGGTTTAAAAAGAGTATTGATGTTTATATCTGATTATTTTTCAGGCATGAGTGAAGCCATAAACACTTTGTTTCCATATTCAGACATTCAAAAATGTATCATACATCTTGATAGAAATCTATACTATCAAATATGAAAAAAGAAGATGCAAAAAAAGTGACTAAAACCCTTCATCAAATTAGAATTATTTGCAAATACATAAAACATTTGGCTACCTATGGTAGAATGTTAATAAAAGTATACTTTTTAGAAATTTACTAGCCAAGTGTTTATGCGTATTTACAATATGGAGATTGAAACATGAATAAGATATTTAAATTTACAAACCATCAATTTGAGCCAGTTGATAAAATTGCTGGTGATTGCTGGGTAAATGTCGTAAATCCTGATAATAATGAACTTAAAAAGCTCTCAAATGAATTAAATATTCCATTGGATTTTCTGACAGACCCATTGGACATTGATGAGAGAGCAAGAATTGAAAAAGATAGCAATGCGACATTGATAATTTTAAGAGTTCCTGTATTGAATGAGGACAATATAAATATTCCATTTATGACAATACCTATTGGCATAATTCTTATCAACCAAGTAATAATTACAGTATGTTCTTCTGATGTTGGTATGCTATTGGTTTTACCTGTTAGAACAAAACAAAATCTATCACAATTTATTGTTCCTTTCCTTTTATCAATATTTTCCAAGACAGCCCAACTCTACTTGGAGCATCTAAAGAAGATTAACAGGAAGTCGACTACTATTGAATTGGAATTACATAAGGCAATGAAGAATGAACAACTACTTAAACTTTTCGGCATAGAAAGGAGTTTGGTATTCTTTTCAACTTCATTACGGTCGAATGAGTTTATGATGGAACGACTGCAAAAAATTAAAGCTATTAGAATGGATAACATGGAAGAAGATATGTTGTATGATATTATTATCGACAATAAACAAGCTATTGAAATGGCAAATATTTACAGCAGTATATTGAGTGGCATGATGGATGCGTTCGCGTCGGTGATTTCCAATAATCTTAATGCTGTAATGAAGTTGTTGACCTCGATTACAATTGTTCTCATGATTCCGACATTGATGGCAAGTGTATATGGAATGAATGTAAAATTACCATTTCAAGATTCTCCTCATGCTTTTCTTATTACAATTGGGATGGCTTCAACTTTATTAATTATTGGTGTTCTGGTCTTCATAAAAAGAAAATGGTTTTAATGTGGTATAGCAAATCGTTGCACTGGATTTTTACTCTGCTACGTTGCGTAAAAACCAGTGAGTTCAAACGTTAGATGACAAAATGAACTACTTTATGATGACTACATTACTTTTTAGATAAAATAACAAAAATTAAATAAAAGAGATTTGGTTCCTTCTAGAAAACCATGGGTAACCCAAAAACAGCTATAAATACATATACAACAATAGGCTATCTGACGGAGATTTATATAAGTAAGTATTTGACGCTGCTACAGGGGATTGGGTACTTGCATGGTATTTGTTTCTACTGTTGTGGGTACTTCTGGTTCATTGTTTAAAGAGGTATTTATATCTGTATTGTTGGCTTCTTCATTATCTGCTACAGTTTGGCTTGTATTGCTATTACTTCATGGTTTTGGTTTTTTAGTATCGTTACAAGCTACAAGTAGTCCCCAAAAAAGAGCTAAAATCAGTAAATATTTCATGCCACCTTTCTTTTTAGTAAAAATAGTTGGCATAGTTTTTCCTTATGTTTAGAATATTTTTTACAGTATATTTAAATTTTATTAAGATATTAATTGTTTTTTATCATAAAATTAAAAATATGTCAATTTGACATTTTTTTAATAGTACTTGAAAATTTATCTTACAATAGGACATTAAAACAAAGGACTAGCATTATGGCAAAGAAAAAAACACTCTTTGAATGTCAATCATGTGGGTTCCAGTCTCCGCGATGGATGGGTAAATGTACCTCATGTAATGAGTGGGAAAGTATGATAGAACTAAGTACGGAACAGATAAAGTATCTAAAAGAAGTTAGCACTTCTTCATCTGCTACTACTACTCCTAAAGCAAAACCTATTACACAAATAGAAGAAGACAATATCACACGTTTTTCTTCAGGTAGCAGAGAGCTTGATTTAGTACTTGGTGGAGGCATCGTACCAGGTTCACTAACCCTTATAGGAGGAAGCCCTGGCGTAGGGAAGTCTACACTTTTACTAAAAATTGCAGGAAACCTAGCAAGGGTTTCTAAAAAAGTACTGTATGTTTCAGGAGAAGAATCCGCAGGGCAGATTAAACTTCGTGCCAACAGACTAGATGCGAACCATGACAAGCTCTACCTACTCCCAGAGATAAGCCTCTCTGCTGTCATATCTGAAATTACAAATCAAAACTATGAGCTCATCATCATAGATTCCATACAAACCCTCTACTCTGAAGAAACACCCTCTGCTCCTGGTTCTGTTACACAAGTACGTACTATAACCTTTGATTTGATGCGTATTACTAAGTCTTTACACATACCCATCTTCATCATAGGACACATAACAAAAGATGGTTCCATAGCTGGTCCTAGAGTCTTAGAACACATGGTTGACACTGTACTGTACTTTGAGGGAGATCTAAACTCAGATTTACGTCTTTTACGTGGGTTTAAAAACCGTTTTGGTGCCACCAATGAAGTGGGAATCTTTGAAATGAACAAAAAGGGTCTCAATGATGCCAAATCTATGGCAGGTAAGTTTTTCAACAAAGACAAACTACAGTCGGGTTCAGCGCTTACAGTCATCATGGAGGGAAGCCGTCCTATCATCGTAGAAGTACAAGCCTTGGTCTCAGAAGCCTATGGACATGCCAAAAGAAGCTCTACAGGCTTTGACAATAACCGTCTAGGGATGCTTTTGGCTCTACTAGAAAAGAAACTTGACTTGCCACTAGGTACTTATGATGTATTTATTAACATCTCAGGAGGCATCAAAATAAATGAACCTTCTGCAGATTTGGCCATCATCGCAGCCATACTAAGCTCTTATAGAGATAGAGAGCTAAGTAGCGAAACTCTCTTCTTGGGAGAAGTGAGCCTCACAGGAGAGATACGTGAAGTCTCAGGACTTACCCAAAGACTTAAAGAAATGGAAACACAAGGCTTCATAAAAGCAGTCATACCCAATAAACCTATGGAAAAAACAAACATAAAATGTTTTGTAGCAGATGAAGTTTCTAAAGTAGTTGAATGGATGTAAGTGCTATACTCTGGCTATGAAAATAGGAACAGACATTATACAAATCTCTCGCATTGAAAAGTTATTGG
>CAZEUM010000118.1:0-4323 GCA_964514765.1 uncultured Sulfurovum sp. | reverse complement strand
AAATAAAAAAGAGATGATAAGACTAGAATTTAAAGAAAATTATGTACTTTACAGTAAGCGTAGTAAAAATGTAGCACCTTTAGAGATAGCATATATTTTCTATAAAGACAGTGCCATATTGACACTTTCTGGGCTTAGTTTTAAATATAGGTTTGTAAAAGAAGAGGAAGGGTTCTTGCTAGCAGAAAGTTTTATAAATGAGAAAAAAGGACAGGGTTTTAGATTTTATTTTGATGAAAACCTTGCACATGATTTCAATAATCCCTCTTTATCGACGCAAACTAAAACCCAGCATTCGGGTCAAATCCAAAACTAGGCATAGTAAAACTCTGTTGTGCAAAAGTAGGGTCAGAGTAACCTTCTTGTACAGATAGCCCTCTTAGCATCATAATATCCATTTTTGGGTCTATGCCCTTTGGACAGGCCAGGGTACATTCCCCACACAAGGTACAGTCCCATATGCCATTACTTTGTAGTTTATCTAGTATTCCTTTGGCATCAACCTCTCGTTTATCTACACTGTAACGGTATGCACGTGTGAGTGCAAAAGGTCCTAAAAATTCAGGATTTACTGCATACACGGGACAGGCAGAATAGCAAGAATCACAAAGTATGCAGTCTGTTTGACGTTCTGTTAGTTTTTCGTCTTTATGGTTGAGAGATGCTTCTTGAAAAGAATGTAGCCAGGCGGTACTGATTTTTAGTGTTTCTTTGGCTTTGGCTTTATTTACTTTGAGGTCACGCAGTACAGGGTGATATTGTAATGGTTCAATGACATCCCCATCTTGTACTTTATAGGCACAGGAAAGCTCTTCTTTCCCATTGACACGCACAGCACAGGTACCACAAACTGAAGCCCGACATCCAGCCGCGAAAGTTAGTGTGGCATCAGTAGTCGCTTTTATCTGGCTAAGGGCATGTAAAAGTGTTGTTTCTTTGTTTGTAAGCGTATAGGTTTGGGTATGGTTATTTTCGCTTCTTAGTATAGAGATTGTCATACATTTTCCTTTGTGTTCTGAAAGACAATATGCTTTTTAAACTTTTCATCATCTTGTGTTTTAAAGTCTTCTTTGTAGTGAGCACCACGGCTCTCATCCCTATAGATAGCTGCAGAGACTATGCTAGAAGAGAGGAGTAGAGAGTTAGAAAATTCTAAAAAGTCTATGAGGTTACTGTTGTTTGTAGTACTTTTGTCGTCTATTCCCATTTGTGCTAGGTTTCTTTGCATCACAATGATTTCATCTAAGGCATGTTTTAGTGTTGTATTGTTTCGTACGATGCCCACCTTTTTGTAAAACAGTTTTCCAAGTGCATCCCTTTGTTCGTAAAAATTAAAACTTACTTTTTGAGTGTACAAGTTGTTTATATAGTTCTCATCTTGTGTGCGCTGTGCCTCTTCAGCAATTTGTGCAGTAGACATACTCGCATATCTGTAAGCATGTTCGCCTGCAAGTTTTCCAAAAGTAATAATTTCTAACAAAGAATTACCTCCTAAACGGTTCGCCCCATGCACCTTGGCATTAGAACATTCACCTACGGCAAAACACCCTTGTATGCCAGATACTTCCATATGGTTATTGACATCGATGCCACCCATGGAGTAGTGTGCCACAGGTTTTATGGGGATGAGCTCTTTAGCAGGGTCTACATTTTCATGTAATTTGCAGAGTTCCACCTCTTGAGGAAGAAGTTCCATAAGCCTTTCTTCTCCCAAGTGACGTACATCCAAAAAGACATCTTGACCTTGCTTGAACTGCTCAAAAATAGCACGTGCCACAACATCGCGAGGTTTTAGCTCATCTATGAAACGTTCTTCTTTGTTATTTACTAGGTATCCACCTTCCCCTCTGGCACTTTCGCTTATGAGTATGCTTGAACTTTTGAGTGCAGTAGGGTGAAATTGTACAAACTCCATGTCTGACACTGCTCCTCCTGCACGAAGTACAGCAGCTATGCCATCTCCTGTTACACCTATCATGTTGCTTGTGTAGTTATGGTAAATGCCGCCATAGCCACCTGTAGCCACAATCACAGATTTGGCATTGATTTGTTTGATTTTTCCTGTGCGTATGTCTAAAAAAGTAGCACCCCTAATACTATTTTTTTCTACTATAAGATTGAGGAGGTAGTGCTCATCTAAAAAATCAATTTTACGCTTAAAACAGGTATCGTAAAGTGTGTGGAGTATTTTAAGTCCTGTATAATCTTGGGCATAACAGGCACGTTTGGCAGATGCACCACCCATTTTTCTTTGAGCGATGGTATCTATGTTTGCTTTGCTGTTAGCTAAACGTGAAAAAGGCACAGCAATACTTTCTAGCCAGTTAATGGCAGAAGGTGCAGCTGTGCACATCTGTGCTACCATGGCTTCATCGCAAAGCCCATGTGCAGATTTTACTGTATCTGCTATATGTGATGCAATACTGTCTTCTTCTGCGTTGCCAAGTGCTGCATTTATGCCTCCTTGTGCCATAGAAGTTTGAGAGTTTGTAGGGTAGGCTTTTCCTACAACAAGTACACAGGCACCTGCATCTTTTGATGCAAGTGCAGCAGTGAGTCCTGCCCCACCAGAGCCTATTATGAGTACATCTATCATTGGAGTCCTTATGTTAATGCTGTAAAAAATCTTCTATGTTTTTTACTATGCCTTCAAGAAGTTTTTTTCTAGCTTCTATGCTTGTCCATGCAATGTGTGGGGTGATAAGCAATCGGTCTTTATGTTTGACTTCATTAAGCCGATTACTTAGGCTAAGAGGTTCAATTTCAAGTACATCCAAACCTGCATATAGGCTACGTCTGTCAAGCTCAAAAGCCAAGTCTATTTCATTGATAATGCCACCACGCCCCAAATTCAATAGAAGTGCATCATCTTTCATGTAAGGCAGATTGTTTTCATCTATGAGGTTGTAGGTAGCATCATTAAGTGGCGCATGAATGGAGATGATGTCACAGTTTTTAAGAATGAACTCTAAACTTTGATGCGGGTAGGCCTGCTTGAGGTTAGATCCAGAGGTAGAATAATAAGAGACCTTTGCACCAAAGGCAGTGGCAATTTTGGCTACTTCTTGCCCAATATTTCCAAAACCTATAATACCCCATTTTTTACCCGATATTTCATAAAAAGGATGGCTTACATCTGTAAAAAGTTTTGAGTTAGTCCATTCAAAGTTTTTTACATATGCATCATAATATGCCATTTTTTGGAGTAAGTAGAGTGCCATGGAAAAGGTATGTTGCACTACAGACTTGGTGGAATATCCTGAAACATTTTTTACCTCAATATTTTGAAATTTTGCAGCCTCTAAGTCTACATTGTTTGTGCCTGTTGCAGCAATGCAAATAAGTTTTAACTTAGGAGCTTGGGACATAATATTGGCAGAAATGACTACTTTATTGCTAATGATTATATCGGCAATAAGTATACGTTCTAGCGTTTCTTCTTCAGAGGTGCTGGGGTAGACAATGACTTCTCCAAATTTGTCTAAAACAGAAATATCTAAGTCACTCCCAAGTGTTTGGGCATCAAGTATTACTATTTTCATCATTTCTCCATTTCTTTTTTCTGGCTTGTATTGTCATCGTCACAAGAGGGTGTTTCTGTAATAGTAAGTGCACAACCCTCATCTGCTCCCCCCGCACTTAAGAAGTCTGAAGAGAGTTCCATTGTGTTGAGAGAGCCTGTTGGGGCTTCTGTAGGTTCAGTACTTATATTTACTTGTGTGTTGTTTTTAAAATGTGCGATTATTTTTTTATCTCCTATGAGCAAGGTTGTGCCTGTAGGATTTTGTATGACAAGCACGGGAATGCTTTGGATACCCACAAATTTTAAAAAGTTTCTAGCAGAGGCTTCTTTTACAGAAATGGGGGTGTATACTATCTTATGCTCTGCAAAATAACTTTTAACTTTTTTACAATGAGAACAACTTTCAGACTGTATAAGGTAGTTCCCCTCTTGAGTTATAAATGTTTTATTTTTGCCAATATTAAGCGTATTTAATCCTATAAAAATAGCCATAATGGAGGCAAGTACAATAGCAAAACTTTTTACCTGACTAAGCAGTGCTATAAGAAGTAAAGAGCTGAAAATACTCAAGCAAAAGATGCAAGGCTCAGGATTGGCAATGAACTGGTAGGAAATGATAGTAGCTTCAAAGGCAATAGCTGCGTAAATACTTATAAAAAACAAGGCTTCAAAGAACTTGTTTTTTAAAGAAAGAAAACCAAAAAGTATTAAAAATAATAATCCTGCAATGCCAAAATAGTTAAGATACAAAGGGTCAAACTTTAAAAGTTCCCCTGCAAGCTTACAGCCCACTTCTCCAC
>CAZEUM010000117.1:0-4383 GCA_964514765.1 uncultured Sulfurovum sp. | reverse complement strand
CACCCTTCTACAAGATATATAGCCATTCTTATGGGTGCAAAAGATAGCCCAAAAACAATCCATGCCTAAAATACAGAAAAAAGATATTCGCTCTAATTATTACGTCACTAACTAAATAGGCAAATAAAAATATCTCTCAGGTGCCCCATGTATGGGCTTTTGTGTACTTGAAAAATTGATATGTTTAATTAGTGCCGTAATAAAATTTTAAAGCCCCATATGTGACCAAAGCTCAAAAACCTCCATCACCAAGACAACTATCCATGCAAAAATAGCCAAACCAGTAGCCGCTGCTGCGACGTCTTTTATGATGCCGATTTTTTCATGGTAATCAGGGTGAATAAAGTCACAAGTAGCTTCAATGGCTGTATTGAACATCTCTGCACTTAACATAAATGCCGTTGCCAATATGATGAGTGATGCATCCATCAAAGAGTTAAACATGAGTACAGGGATTAATACAGTCACTGAAACTACAAACTTATACATTACTGAAAAATCATAAGCAGCATAACGTAAACCTGTCATAATTACTTTAAATTTACGAAAAGGATTGTAGCCCTCTTCACCTGTACCTAAAAACTTATTTTTCACGCGAAAACTCCTAATTTTATAATATACATAATAATACCTGCCCATATGGACGCTACCAATATGCCTGCTAGCACGTCAGAGGGAAAATGTATCTGTAAATACATTCTAGAAGTCGCTACAACAAGTGCAAAGCTCAAAAACACTATGGATAATGATAGCCTAGATGAAGGATTAAGCATATATGTAACTATGCCTAACATCAAAGCGAATGCAAATGCCTGTGTGGTGTGTGCACTAGGGTATGATGAATTATGAGGCATTTCACCAATAACCTCAAAAAGCTCTGGTCTTTTTCTTTCTAATACAAACTTCATAGCATATGTCGTACCAATAGACAATACAAGCCCAACATTAAAGATAATTGCTGCCATAACATAAGCATTAAACAGTAAACCTATTGTAAATACTATACTAAGTGGTATCAAAATCCAAAGGGAACCTAACAAAGTAAAGGCATTAAAAAAAATATCTAAACCAGGACTTTCTATTGAATGAAAAAAATTAAGAATTTTTGTATCGACATTAGTGATATGGTTATTTTTCACCGCAATGGTTAAAAGTACCAATAGTAGAACACCTGTAAAAATACCAATTAGCATAGTGAATCCTTCATTTATGAATATAGAGTAGTGTTTCAATTCTACTCTATGTATGCTTGTGGTTTAATTATTGGTCAGAAAAAGAGTGAAGATCATTGTTTCTGAATACCATCAAATCAGTCTTTCCCATCTTCTATATTTTTTTCTATTTCATTGATTGTTTCATGCATAGACTTAAAATCTTTTTTGCTTCCATAACCCAGTAATTCAGATATCTTCAACTGCTCATGAGCATCTTGAAATATTTGAATTAAAAGTGCATTTTCCTCATCTGTTCGTGCTTCATTTTCTACCAAATACTCAGCTTCCACAAGTAGTGCTTGTGCAAACAATGGAGGCAAAGGTGTAATTGTTTCTTTTACTATCAACGTACCCAAAAGTGAATGTAATGTATCTTTTGCCTCAAATATTTTTTTCTCTTCTATCATGGGTATAACAGTTCTTAATGTTTTAGCATATATACCTAATGGAATACTTATAACACTTAAAGTAATATCACTTTCTAGGGGAGCTAAAAGCATTCTGGCTTCTTGTAACTCACCTTTTTCTAAATGTTCTTTTGCAGCTTTTATTTCTGCTTCTATCATACTCGCATTAGCTATTAGTTTGTTTATTTCTTTTGAAACATACACAGGCTTTAGCCCCATACTGGGGTCTTTTTTTAAAACAAGTTCCAGTTTAGAGATAGCACTATTGATATTTTCTATAGCTTCTTTGGGTTTATCTTTTTCCAACAAATACAAAGCATTATTGGTTAAGACAATAGCATCTACAGCATCTGCCATGATTTTCCCTCTGATATCTTCCATAATTTTATCATTGTATTTGTAAAGTGACTCAACTTTTGTTTTGGGACCTTTTACTACATTTGAACTATTTGCATCTTTTGCAAAACTTGGAACTGTTGCTAAAAGTGCAAACCCCAATAATGGTATGCCTAAATGATGTAACATATTTTTTCCTTTTTAATTTTTATGTGTTATAGATATTTAAACAATCAATGGATTGTCAACTTTAATTTGGTTTCAAAAAACATTATGAGGTATTTAGGTAAACTGTATATTAATGTTGTTTAGGTAAAATTTATGCAACAGGAGGTTCTAGATGAATCATAATTGGTACAAAATAGATAAAAATGAAGTACTTAAAGCACTAGACAGTTCCATTGAAAATGGTTTAGATGTATCCGAAGTCAAAACACGTAAAGAGCAATATGGCTTAAATACACTAAGCGTACAAAAAAGTACAGGGGCTTTTTTACGCTTTTTAATTCAGTTTCATCAAGCATTGGTCTATATCTTATTAGCAGCCACTGCTGTTAAAATCTATCTTGATGATTGGATAGCTGCAGGGGTTATCTTAGCAGTTGTTTTACTCAATGCTATTATTGGTTTCATTCAAGAGAACAAAGCACTTAACGCTTTGTCTGCCCTCTCTCGTGCTTTAGTGACACAGGCTACAGTATTACGTTCAAAAGAGAAGCAACAAATAGATGCGAAAGATTTAGTCCCTGGTGATATTGTCTTCTTACAATCAGGAGACAAAGTCCCTGCTGATATGCGTTTGGTCCAAAGTAGAGAATTACAAATAGATGAGTCTTCATTGACAGGGGAATCTCTCTCAACGAGTAAAGATTTTTCTACCTTAGAAGAAGACACATTACTGGCAGACAGAAGCAATATGCTCTACTCTTCAACCTTGGTGACCTATGGTACAGGAGTAGCTGTGGTTGTCGAAACAGGTGACCACACTGAGATTGGACGTATTTCAGAACTCATAAGTTCTGCAGAAGTTCTAGCAACTCCACTGACCAAAAAAATAGCCAAATTTAGCCATATGTTACTTTTTGCCATTCTTGGACTGGCAACCATTACCTTTTTGATAGGTCTAATGCATGGAGATTCCTGGGACAGTTTGTTTATGTCTGCTGTTGCTTTGTCTGTAGCGATGATACCTGAAGGCTTACCTGCTGTGTTAACCATTACTTTAGCCATTGGGGTAGCTCGCATGGCAAAACGAAATGCTATCATTCGTAATCTTCCAGCTGTAGAAACCTTAGGAAGTACTACTGTTATTTGTTCAGATAAAACAGGTACCTTAACACGTAATGAAATGACCGTACAGCACCTTTGGGCAGGTGGTGAAAATTTTGAACTCTCAGGTGTTGGTTATGCCCCAAAAGGAGACTTTTCTCACAATGAAGAAGAAATTGAAGTCAATCAGCATCCAGAACTTTTTAAATTGTTACAAGCAGGCCTGCTATGTAATGATGCCATGTTAAAACAAAAAGAAGGTGCTTGGGTAATTGAAGGTGACCCTACTGAGGGGGCTATGTTAGTAGCAGCCAGTAAAGCTTCCCTAAAAAATGCAGATATTTTAGAAAAAATGCCTAGACTCGACACTATCCCTTTTGAATCACAATATCAGTACATGGCGACACTACATGAAAATAAACAGAGTAAAGAACATATCATTTACATCAAAGGTTCTGTAGAAAGTATCTTACAAGGCTGTGACACTTTATGGCAAAGTACTGGTACAACTAGCACATTAAATAGTGAAGAAATACACGCACATGTACATACTATGGCAGCACAAGGCTTACGTGTTTTAGCCTTTGCAAGACTTGTTGTTTCTTCTGAGAAAAATGATATCGACCATGAAGATATTTCCAAAGGGCTACAATTTCTAGGACTGCAATGTATGATAGACCCACCACGAGAAGAAGCAGTCAAAGCCATAGTAGCTTGTCATACTGCAGGCATTGAAGTGAAAATGATTACAGGAGACCATGCTGTGACTGCTGCTGCTATTGCCAAACAAATTGGTTTAAAAGTAAGTGCAGGTGAAAAAGTTTACACAGGTAAAGAGCTTGCAAAACTCTCCGATAAAGCATTAATACTTGTAGCAAAAAGCATTTCTGTGTTTGCCAGAGTGACACCAGAACAGAAACTGCGTCTTGTTGAGGCATTGCAAGCCAATGGTGAGGTCGTTGCCATGACAGGAGATGGGGTCAATGATGCACCTGCTGTAAGAAAAGCAGACATTGGTGTAGCCATGGGTATTACTGGAACAGAGGTAGCAAAAGAAGCTGCAGACATGGTCTTAACAGATGACAACTTTGCCACCATAGCTTCTGCCGTTGAGGAAGGTCGAGGTGTTTTTGATAACCTGATTAAGTTTATCACCT
>CAZEUM010000116.1:0-4406 GCA_964514765.1 uncultured Sulfurovum sp. | reverse complement strand
ATAAAGTATCAAGATATACGTAAATTACTGCAATTGGATGATGAGGTAAAAATCTTTGAAAAAGAGGACTATCATCTAAATAAAAAGGCTACAAAGGTACATCATACTATTACCAAGTTTCATTTTTTAGCCAACTTAGGAAAGATAGATAACGGCTTCATAAAAAGTGCTTTTGAAAAAGAAAATAAGTTAGAGATACTAAAAGCTATATTTGATGTGTTGGAATTTGAGAAAGCTCCTAGAAGTATGTATACTCAAATAAATGAGATATTTGTAAAATACAATTTGCTAGATGATGAGAAATTAAAAGATGAAACGATTATAAATCTCATAAAATACAAAGGTGGAAAGAGTTTAAATATTTCTGCGTTCGCGATGATAAAATTCATTCCTTATTTTGAAAAGGGCATGACACTTGATGAGATAAAACAAGAACTAAAACTTGAGAGAAATGAGGATTATTCAGAGTATAAAAAAGGCATAAAACATCTGCATGTCTCAACCTTTGAGCAAGATGATAACCTAGAGATAAACAACCATCCTGTAAAGTATGTAGTCTCTGCAACTATGCGTTTGGTTAAACACCTACATGCGACTTATGGAGCTTTTGATGAGATACGTGTAGAGAGTACGAGAGAACTTAGCCAAAATGAAGAGGTAAAACAAGCCATAGATAAAGCTAACAGAGAAAACGAGGCAAGATTTCAAAAAATTATAGAGGATGTAGAATACCAAAAAATAGCTGCTCATTACAACAAAAACTTAAAAAGATATGCACGAAATATCATGCTTTGGGAGGAGCAAGAAAAGCTAGACATCTACTCTGGAAAAGTCATAGGTTTTGATGATATATTTTCTAATGCAGTAGATGTAGACCACATCATTCCCCAAAGTTTAGGTGGACTTTATGTTAAACACAATCTTGTCCTAGCACATAGAGATGAAAACGTAAAAAAATCAAATCAACTCCCTATGAATTTTGTAGCAGATAAAGTAGCGTATGTTAATAGAATAGAGCATTTATTTAAAGAGTACAAAATAAACTGGAAAAAGAAAATAAACCTTTTGGCTACAAACCTAGATGAGGGATACAAAGATACTTTTGAGAGTAAATCTTTAAGGGCTACCTCATACATAGAAGCTTTAACGGCTCAAATGTTAAAACGTTACTACCCGTTCCCCGATAAGAAAAAACAAGCCAATGGTCAAGCAGTAGCACACGTGCAGGGACGTGCCACTTCAAACATACGAAAGTTACTGGGCGTTAAAGTAAAGGTGCGTGACACAAACATACACCACGCCATAGATGCCATACTCATAGGGCTTACCAACAAGTCATGGCTACAAAAACTCTCAAATACCTTTAGAGAAAACATGGGAGTCATAGACGATGAAGCAAGAGCTAGTATCAAAAAAGAGATACCACTCATAGAGGGCATAGAACCTAAAGAGTTAGTAGAACTCATAGAAGATGCCTTTAATGTATATGGCGAAGAGTCTGTTTTTTATAGAGATATATTTGGCAAGACTAAGGCTGTTAATTTTTGGGTCTCAAAGAAGCCGATGAGCTCTAAAATACATAAAGACACCATCTATGCTAAAAAGCCCAATGGATTGTTTACGGTTAGAGAAGACATCATAAAACAGTTTATAAACCTTAAGATAACCGTGAAGACTGACCCCGAAGCATTTATAAAGACTTTTGAGAAGAAAATTTTAGAAAAGATGTACCTGTATAGGACTAACCCAAATGATGTGATATGTAAAGTAGTTAGATATAGAGCTAGTGAGATAAAAGTTTTGTTAGAAAGTTTTGTCGATATAGATACAAAAAATAAAGAAGACATGAATTACGCTAAAGAGAAGTTAGATAGCCTTATCCATAAAGAACTTATAGATAACAATGGCAATACCATACGAAAAGTTAAGTTTTACCAGAGTAACCTAACAGGCTTTGAGATTAGAGGAGGATTGGCTACAAAGGAAAAGACTTTTATAGGGTTTAAAGCTGTTTTGGAAAACAATAAAATACGCTATGAACGTATAGATGCTTCTAATTATAAAAAAATTAAAAAAGAGAATGAT
The DNA here is from genome assembly GCA_964514765.1 of uncultured Sulfurovum sp. Taxonomy (GTDB): domain Bacteria; phylum Campylobacterota; class Campylobacteria; order Campylobacterales; family Sulfurovaceae; genus Sulfurovum. Next base: position 2,321 of record CAZEUM010000116.1, on the reverse strand, counting down.
GGTAGTTTTAAGGTGTACAAGAATGATGTAGTGTTTTTTGTTTATGAAGATGTGAGTTTTAGGGGAGGAAAGATAGTTTCATTTTTAGAAGATAAAAATTTAGCTTCTTTCTCTAATTCAAGATATCCATCTTTATTGCAATACCAACCTGCAAGTTTTGTTAATCTATCTAAGGGAAAAGCTGTAAATAGTAAACAAGCCTATCTTAGTAAAGCCATAGGCATCATAAAACTAAACCTAGACATACTAGGAAACATCAAGTCTTTTACTAAGTTTGGAGAAGTAAGTAAAGAGGCAGAGGTCAAAATATTTCATAAGGAGTAGGGTATGGCAGCATGGAAAACTATACGCATTACCAAGCCATGTAAACTGAGCATTGAGAGCGGCAACCTTGTCATAACCGATGATGAGCATAAGTTTAAACTTTCTCTTAGTGACACAGACAGCATAGTCTTTGAGGGAGACCAGTTTACCCTAACAGCTCCTGTGTTAGGGGCATTGGCAAAACACAAGATAGCAACGCTTTTTTGTGATGCTCACTATATGCCTTTAGCCATACTGCTTCCTTACAGGCAAACGGCATTGGGTGTAGAAGTGTTAAAGGCTCAAATCTCTTGGAGTAAGACTTTCAAAGCATCACTCTGGCAGATAGTCATCGAGTCTAAGATACTTAACCAAACTGAGGTCCTAAGCTATTTTGGTTATGACTCACATTATATGGAACGTTACATTGGTTTAGTAGCCATAAACGACAAGCACAACTTTGAAGCAAAGAGTGCTAGGCATTACTGGAAAGAACTATTTCCTAAACTTAAACGTGAGCAAGAGTCACTTGACATCCGTAACCAAGCACTAAACTATGCCTATGCCATTTGCCGTAGTATGTTAGCACGAGACTTAAGTGCAGGAGGCTTCAACTGTGCCTTAGGCATCTGGCATGACAACCAATACAACGCATACAACCTAGCAGATGACCTCATAGAACCTTTTAGACCCATCATAGATATGGCTATAAAAAGTTTACTTGATGGCAGAGATGAGGAGTATCTCTCTCCTGAACTAAAGCGACTCATCATAGGTATATTTGATGAAGAGTATGTTAGCTACAATCAAGCACTTTCAAGTATGAGAAAGGTGTGTAAGTTGTACATAGTAGATTTTAAAAGAGTAGCCATGACAGAGTCATGTGAAAAGATGAACTTTCCTACTGTAGACATAGAGCATTTCGATGAGTGCTTTTAGAATTATGTGGGTTATAGTAATGTTCGACTTGCCAACAAAAAGTAAAAAAGACCGTAAGCGTTACAGGTGGCTATCGCAATACCTAGAAAAAGAAACCTACACGAGGCTTCAGTACTCTGTCTATGCCAAAGTGTTTTCAAGTGTAGAGTCTGCCAATAGTGGCAAAAAAAGATTTAGAGAGTTTTTGGAAATCAATGTCAAAAAAGGAAACGTAAGGTTTTTGATGTTTACAGACAGTCAGTTTGCTAAAATGGAAGTAGTCATAGGTGAGCCTAGTAAGCAAGAAGAAATTACACAACTAACGTTATTTGATTTTTGAAATAGTTAAAAAAAAGGGCATATATCGAAATATATGCCTAGAATAGTCGTAACTAAAAGTTACGATGTTAGTTTAATACCCCTACTAAAAAAACGATTAACTGTTACAACTGTAGGTATTATAGCACATAGTCTTAAATTTACCAAGCACTTGACGAGTTATGAGTAAGTGTAGTATAATGACACTGTAGTTGAGGATAGGTCACCGTAACCACTCTCGTTAGATTACCCATTAGAGGTTTAAGAGTAGTCGCCCTGTCCCACTTCATCTTCTTCACGGCAGTGCCTTAAAAGTATATGCATAAACCCTTTATGTACGTTACCTCTTTTTATAAAGCATTGTTGACCTTTAATGTTAAAATGCACAATGTCTTTTTTTGCGATGACAAAATCATACACTTTTTGTTGGTTTTCATTCAAACTTTTTTGTTTTTTCGTAGCTTGGCTTGCATATCACTCAGTTCTTTTCTCAGTTGTGCCAATTTGCTAGGATAGGACGAAAAACCTAAACTCATAGAAAACCTTTATTTATTTTGATAAAGATTATAGCTAATTGGTACTCATATAGGTAAAAAAGAGGCATTTTCTTGAAAAAAAGGAAATATTAAATTTTTTTTAATGGTTTTAATACCCCTACAAACGATTACCTGCTACAATAAAAGGTTTTTCTCAGTATAAGGAGTATATGTATTAATACCCCTACAAAATAATAAAATATAAAGGAAGAGCGTGGTGGAGGGAAAGAGTGTAGATGTGGTTGG
>CAZEUM010000115.1:0-4428 GCA_964514765.1 uncultured Sulfurovum sp. | reverse complement strand
ATGGAAATCTTATTTCTGAGTTTGATATGCTTCAAAATATAGATGGCTACCATTACACCTTATGGAAAGAGTTGGAACTTGAACAGCGATGGAATACAAAGTTTTACGGTAAAAAGGGTACTGCTGATCATATAATTGTACCTCCTTCATTGTTTGATTCAAAAGGTTTAGACTATGTCAATAATTCTTTTAAAGTTTTTAGACGTGACTACCTTTTTACTAAACGAGGATACATCCATAGATGGCAATATAAAAAAGGCAAACATAGAGGAAAGGGTTATTCAGACCATTTGCCAGTGTATGCTTATTTTGATAGCAAACCTTGCAGAGCAGATAAAAATATAAAAAAGTCTAAAACTAAACGAGAGATACAAAAGATAGAGTATCTTTACCTGCATGAGACATTAGAAAATGAAGTTATACTAGAGGATGCCATCGTTATTTGGAAAAAACGGGGAAATGCAATTATAAAACAAAGTAAAGAGGGTAGAGGTATGTTTCTTTTTGGCTCTGCCAATGTACTGCAAGTAGGGCATAAATATGATTTGCTGGTTTCTGCCATCACGAGCTATGAAGGCTTAAAAGAAGTTACACATGCTTATGTATTGAAAGAAAAAGGAAAAGTAGATATATCAAAATATATTTTGAGCGCTTCAGACTTTTCTAAAGAAATAGCAAAGCGACAAAATGAAGTCATAGCTAATCTTGTAGGCATTTATAAAAATAAATATTTTTATGCAGAGGGTCGAAAAATTCCCATCTATTTTAAAAAGAAGAAGTATGCCCCTAAAAATATGACAGACATCAAGATACACAATGCACTCCTAGGGTATTATAAGAGATTACAGTTGGTGGTTTACAGCCCTAAAGATTTTACTGTATTGGAGAAATAAATGGAGTATTATACTTGGATTTTGGCATTTCATGTTATGGGTTTTATCTCTTGGATGGCATTTTTATTTTATATGCCTAGACTCTTTATATATCATAGAGAAAATGCAAATGTAAGTGCTTTTACAGATGTGGTTAAAGTGCAAGAGTATAAGCTACATAAAATCATAGGAGTCCCTGCTATGTGGGCAACTGTACTCTCTGGTGCAATGATGCTTTATTTGAATTCTGGCATTTTTTCAAGTGGAGGGTGGATGTATGCGAAACTTTTTGCCTTGGCTTTTCTTTTGCTTTATCATATTTCATTAGGAAAAATAAGATTAATTATGATTGAAAATCCTTACTATAAAAGTTCTAAATGGTTTAGGGTTTATAATGAAGCACCAACACTTTTAATGATGCTTATTGTTATCATGGTGGTTGTTAAGCCATTTTAACTGATTTATGATATAATATTTTTATAAAAATTAAAGGACATCCACTATGACATTGCCAGAAATTACCTTGCCCCCAATCTCGCTTCCCTTTGATATTCCTGTATTATTGCATCCACTAGCAGTACATTTTCTTATCGTTTTGCCTATTATCATTCTCTTAATAGAATTACCAAACCTCATAATGAACAAGAAAGCAGTAGGTGGGGTTACATTTTTTTTACTACTCTTAACGGTTTTTGCATCTATTATCGCATATCTTACAGGTATCGTTGATGCTAAAGAAGCATTTCCTGCATTGAATGAAGTAGCAAAAAGTGAGTTGTCATTACATAAGTTATTGGCTACTTATTTGATGCTAGGCTCACTTTTAGCTCTTTTCTTAAAATTACTTGCAATGACAGGTAATAAATTTCTTAAATTACTATATATCTTAGTACTTGTAGCATTGATTGTACTAATGTTTAAGCATGGAAAAGAAGGTGGAGAACTTGTCTATGGACAGGGACTTAATGTGCAAGCTGTAGAAACACTAGATACTAAAGTTATTGATGCAAAAGAAGAGGCTAAAGTGACAAACAATGAACCTGAAACGATACCTTCTCCTGTAGAAACAACAGTCCCCGTCACACCTTTAGACGCAGTAGAATTTAAAGTGCCCTCTGAACCTACAAAAGAAGTAGATTTTCTTGAAACTTTAAGGACTCAAACAGAAGAAGTACGATTACTTGACGTGAAAAAAGAAGTGCTTAAAGAGATGCCTAAAGCTATGACCCCAGTAGAAATTCCCACGCACTAACAGATATCTAGGACACGCCATATCTGGTGGGTTCAAATTCTATATCGTAGTGTCCCACATCTATAATTATTTTTAATGTTCAAAAATATTTTGCTTTCGTCTTTATGTTAATAGCAGATATTGGCAAGGTAAAGTCCTTGGGCAGGGGCTAGTTTTGTACTATGCTTTTTTTTGCAAGCCAATTGTTCTTGGAGTTGACTAAGTGTCATTTTTTGCATAGCACAAGACATTGCCATATCTGCCATCATTCTTACCTGTGAGCGTAAAAAAGCATTTGCATGAAAATAGATAAAATGATACCCCTTGTATTCTTTGTAGTGGCTACGGTAAATTTCTCTTATTGTTGTATGGGTAATAGAGCCTGTTTTATGGAAGAAGTCAAAGTTATGTTCTCCTTCAAAAACCTTGAGTGCTTTACTAAGAAGTACAGGGTCAAAGACATCATAATAAGAAATATATTTTTGTTCAAATACTGAAGGTATATGTGTTTTAAAGACATAGCGATACACTCTTTTCTTAGCAGAAAAACGTGCATGAAAAGCATCATCTACTTTGCTAATGTGCTTAAAAGAGATATCTGTAAGTTTACGGTTTAAATTACATTTTAACTTTTGTAAATCTTCCCAAAAATCGGGTAGATCAAAATGTATGACTTGCGCTGTAGCATGCACACCTGCATCGGTTCTTCCACTGCCTGTAATGGTTGAATCTATGTGTAAAGAACGCAAAGCTTTTTCAATAGTAGATGTTATGGTCATTTTTGTAGATTTTTGTTTTTGAAAACCCTTATAAGCACTTCCATCATAACTTAGTACAGCTTTTACGCGCATCTCTTAGCCATTAAAAGTATTTCGCTACACGTTTATGAAAGAGCCACTGACCTAAAAGTGCTATAGCAACAACACTTGCTAGCAGTAGCGTTGGCGTACCCCATTTTTGTAAAGATGAGGCTACAAGATATAAAGAGAGGGTGCTAACAAAAATGACTATAAAAGAGTGATTTTTTTGGTATCTAGGGTTTATCATGGTAAATGCTGCGACTAGATAAACAGAAAGTAAAGGTATGAAGCTGACAAAAATGAAAAAAAGCATTTTTTTCATAAATCCTTCGTCTTTGTCAAGACGCTGCCAATAGGTTCTTAAATTTTCAAATTTAAATTTTGTTTTTTGTGCACCGTCAAAAATTTCTAAGGTTTTGTACTTGGCTTGTTCTAGTTTATCTTTAGAGTAGGTGTATCCATACCCTTCATCAAGGAGCAAAGAAGTGATACCTTGATTGCGCACTAAATAACCTCTTTGCGATGAAAAAAACTGTTCACTATCTTTTTCTGTACGGTTATAAATAACAATATTGTAAAAGACATCATTTTTCTTTTCTTTGACATGAATATAAAAATTACCAAACTTTTGACCAAGTTTACCTGCCACAATATTGAGTTTGGCATCATTTTTTTTCTCTTCTTTAAAGGAACGGTAAAATTGTTTACTTAGTGGCATAGCAAGTAGAGAGATACTTGCTAGTAGTAGTGAAAAGAGAAGACCAAAGATGAGTAGGTTACGCAGTATTTTTTTTGATTTTAACCCTAATGCATAGAGTGCAATGAGTTCATTATCTTGTGAAAGTTTGACGAGTATATTTGCTAGTGCTGTGATGAAAGAGAGTGGCAAGGTGTAGAAAAATATTTCAGGTATAGAATAGCTGTAAAGTAAAATAAGCTCCCCAAAACTAATTTGTATTTTGGCAGTAAGTGCAGCAATACGCACAAGAAACACTAGAGATATAATAAGAAAAAATGGCAAAAATATCGTTAAAAATGACTTTGTGAAATTTGAAGCGATATAGCCTTGTACTTTAACCATATATGAGTGTTTCCAAGTACTGTGTAGCTTGTGCATCGTAGAGATAAACTATGAAAGTAGCAAGTGCTAAAAAAGGCACAAAAGGTACACCTTTTTCTCTCCAAATGAGTGCAGGAACCATAGCTAAAATAGCAGAGAGAAAGAGTGCTACAAAAAAGTTTGGAAAGCCAAGCAATGCACCCATAGTACCAGCAACGATGACATCAGCACTACCCATAGCCTGCCTTCTAGCTATAAAAGATGACAGTAGACCAATAAGGTACAGACCACCTGCTGCAATAGCTGCATACATAAGTGCGGAGAGAAATTGAGGTTGTACAAGTGCAAAGATTAAGGCTGCAAAATTAACATTGTCAGGTACAGCCATATATTTGAAGTCAATCATGACTAAAGCCAGTAAAGCTGCAAAGGATGCAGCAATGAAAGGCAAATACCATACAAGCC
>CAZEUM010000114.1:0-4513 GCA_964514765.1 uncultured Sulfurovum sp. | reverse complement strand
CTGCCTTCCAAGCAGGCTGTCGAGGGTTCGAATCCCTTCGCCCGCTCCATGGTATTGATCTGGGAGCTGATGTGAATGCATCAATGTATATATACTTCACATTACAACAAATCAACAAACACTCATAACAATTTTCATATACGTAATTTAATGATGATAATATTATCATCACTATGCCCATATGGCTCAGGGGTAGAGCACTTCCTTGGTAAGGAAGAGGTCGTGAGTTCAAGTCTCACTATGGGCTCCAGAAACAGAAGAAAACCAAGTATGGACAAGTGTATAGTAGAGCTACTATATTCCTGTCCATATAGGTTAATATTGACTTAAGTAGATTTGGGTATAATACTGCCTTTATATAAATATTTTACGCTAGGAGAAAAGCATGGCTAAAGAAAAATTCGAACGAACAAAACCGCATGTTAACATCGGTACTATCGGTCACGTTGACCACGGAAAAACTACATTAACAGCTGCTATTACAGCAGTACTTGCACTTAAAGGTGGTAACACTCAGCTTATGGATTATGATGCAATTGATAATGCACCAGAAGAGAGAGAAAGAGGAATTACAATTGCTACTTCTCACGTAGAGTATGAAACTGAAAACAGACACTACGCCCACGTAGATTGTCCAGGTCACGCGGATTACGTTAAAAACATGATTACTGGTGCTGCTCAAATGGATGGTGCTATTCTTGTTATTGCTGCAACTGATGGACCAATGGCTCAAACTAGAGAGCATATCCTTCTTTCTAAGCAAGTAGGTGTTCCATACATCGTTATATTCTTGAACAAAGAAGATCAACTTGACGATGAAGATAAAGAAGAAATGTTAGAGCTTGTAGAAATGGAAGTAAGAGAACTTCTTTCTGACTATGACTTCCCAGGGGATGATACACCAATCATCGCTGGTTCTGCATACCAAGCACTTGAAGAAGCAAAAGCTGGAAAAAATGCTGAATGGTCAGCAAAAATAGAAGAGCTTATGGAAGCAGTAGATACTTACATCCCTGAACCAGTAAGAGAAAATGATAAAGATTTCCTTATGGCAATCGAAGATATCTTTACTATCCAAGGTCGTGGTACAGTTGTAACGGGTAAAGTGGACCAAGGTAAAGTATGTATATCTGATGAAGTTGAAATTGTTGGTCTTAAAGATACTCAAAAGACAACAGTAACTGGTGTTGAAATGTTCCGTAAAGAAATGGATTGTGGTCTTGCTGGAGATAACTGTGGTGTTCTTATCCGTGGTATCGACAAAGAAGCTGTACAAAGAGGTATGGTTCTTTGTAAGCCAGGGTCAATTAACCCACATATTAAATTTGAAGCTGAAATTTATGTTCTTACTAAAGAAGAAGGGGGTAGACACACTCCATTCTTCAATAACTATAGACCACAGTTTTATGTACGTACAACAGATGTAACTGGTTCAGTTCAACTTCAAGATGGTACTGAAATGGTTATGCCAGGGGATAACGTTAAAGTAAATGTTGAACTTATCGCTCCAGTGGCACTTGAACAAGGTACTAAGTTTGCTATCCGTGAAGGTGGTAGAACTGTTGGTGCGGGTGTTGTAAGTAAAATTATCACATAAAAAGAAGATTAAAATTTAATATTCTTTTCCTGGAACTCTTGCCAAAGGCAAAGCTTTAGTGAGAGGAATATTTTAAGAGCTTTGCTCTTGAAGTAGGAGAAATCAATATGAGAGAAACAGTACACTTAGGATGTGAGAAATGTACAAGACGTAATTATCACACAACTAAAAATAAAAAAACAACGACAGAGAAACTTGCTCTTCAAAAGTATTGTAAATGGTGTAAATGCCACACAACACATAAAGAAATGAAGCTATAATAGTAACTTTTAATACCTTGGCTTCTTTGCCTAAGGTATTAATTTAGGCCAATAGCTCAGTTGGTAGAGCACTGGTCTCCAAAACCAGGTGCCGTGGGTTCGAGTCCCTCTTGGCCTGCCACAAACAAAGGTAACATAATATGGGAAAAATTTCAACATTTATAACGAATGCTCGATCAGAGCTTCATAAAGTAATATTTCCAACAAAAGTACAAGTAAGACAAGCATTTTTAGCAGTTATTCTCGTAGTAACTGTAATATCAATATTTTTAGCATTGGTTGACTTTTTGATGTCATCAATCGTATCATCAGTTTTATAGGATAAACAATGGCTTTTCAATGGTATGCAATTCAAGTATATTCAGGTTCTGAACAATCTGTTAAAAGAGGTATTGAACAACTTATTATCGATTATGGTATCGAAGAAAAAGTGAAACGTATCGTAGTTCCAACGGAAGAAGTAATTGAAGTTAAAAATGGTGAGAAAAAGATTAGCGAAAGAACACTATATTCTGGCTATGCTTTCGCACATATAGATCTGGATACAGATCTTTGGCATAAGATTCAATCTTTGCCAAGAGTATCTAGATTTATCGGTGAACAAAAGACACCTACGGCTCTTGCTGAGTCTGATATTAAAAATATCTTAGATAAAATGGACAATAAGGCGGCACCTCGTCCTAAGGTAGATTTTGAAACAGGTGAAATGGTACGTATTGTAGATGGTCCTTTTTCAAACTTTACAGGTATGGTGGAAGAGTATGATCTCAATCATGGTACTTTAAAGTTGAATGTTTCAATTTTTGGTAGAAATACACCAGTTGAAATTCTTTATACACAAGTAGAAAAAATAATATAACCAATTAGAGGTTAAATCTAAACAAGGAAATTAAGATGGCAAAAAAAATAACTGAAAAGTTTAAAATGATGATCCCTGCGGGTTCAGCAAATCCATCACCGCCAGTAGGCCCAGCACTGGGTCAACGCGGTGTAAATATCATGGAGTTTTGTAAAGCTTTTAATGAAAAAACAAAAGATCAAATGGGTTTTAAAATACCTGTAATTGTTACAGTGTATGCTGATAAAAGTTTCACTATGGAGACGAAGCAACCACCTGCATCAGAGCTTATTTTGAAAGCAGCTGGACTTAAAAAAGGTACAGATAATCCTATTCTTAATAAAGTTGGAACTATTACAAAAGTAAAACTTGATGAAATTATCGAGAGAAAAATTGTTGACTTAAATACCAATGACAAAGAGATGGCGGCAAATATTATCGCTGGAACTTGTAGAAGTATGGGTGTTGAAATAGTAGATTAATACAATCTATTAAGTTATGAATCTTTAACCACATGATTTTAAAAATGTGGGAGCATAAAAGCGGAGAAATAAAATGGCAAAAAAAGCAAGTAAAAGAAGAGAAGCACTACTTAAGATAGTAGATGTGACAAAAGAGTATGGTGTTGATGAAGCGATGAAAGTACTTAAAGAACTTAAGTCTGCAAAATTTGACGAAACAGTTGAAATTGCACTTAATCTAAATGTTGATCCAAGACATGCAGACCAAATGATCAGAGGTTCAGTTGTTCTTCCAAATGGTACGGGTAAAACAGTAAGAGTAGCAGTATTTGCTAAAGATGCAAAAGCGGACGAAGCAAAAGCAGCAGGAGCTGATCTTGTAGGAGCTGCAGACTTAATAGAAGATATTCAAGCAGGGAAAATTGATTTTGATATCGTAATCTCTACGCCTGATATGATGGGTGTTCTTGGAAAAGTAGCAAGAATCCTTGGTCCAAAAGGTCTTATGCCTAACCCTAAAACAGGTACTGTAACTATGGATGTTGCAAAAGCTGTTGAAAATGCTAAAGGTGGACAAGTTAACTTTAGAGTAGACAAAAAAGGTAACATCCATGCAGGTATTGGTAAAATTTCTTTTTCCAAAGAAGCAATAAAAGAAAATTTTATGACACTTGTTGAGATGATTAATAAAGCAAAACCTGCATCTGCTAAAGGTAGATATATGGCAAATGCAGCTATATCACTTACGATGAGTCCAGCAATCACGCTTGACACATCAGAAGTAATGGATATTAAAGCAAAATAAGAATGGGCCGAGGCCTTTTCTTGTGATTTTTTTCAAAGAAAAACTAATATTAGTTTTTCTTTGAGAGTAATTTTACTACTCATAATCTTAGATTTAAGATAAAAGGGGCGAAAGCTTAATTAGTCTACTTGAAAGAGTAAATGTGTAGGATTTATCTTATACCCTTTTAGAGATCGGAAGGAAAATATATGACTAGAACTAGAAAAGAAGAGTTAGTTGCTGAGATGACAGAATCGTTTAAAGATGCTGGAGCTATTATCGTTTGTGATTACAAAGGTATGACAGTTGAAGATCTTGAAATCGTAAGAAACCTTGCGAAAGATGAAGACACTCATGTACAAGTTGTAAAAAATAAACTAGCACGTATTGCATTGAAAAATGCAGGATGTGAAGATATTGAATTTACAGATACAAATCTTGTAATTTGGGGCGATACGCAAGTAATACCTTGTAAGATTGCAGATAAAGCAGCGACTGAGTTTAAAGATAGTTTTTCTATCAAAACAGGTTTAATCCTGGGTGAAGTTGCTAGTATGGAAACCATTAATGCAA
>CAZEUM010000113.1:0-4522 GCA_964514765.1 uncultured Sulfurovum sp. | reverse complement strand
TGGTATGATAGTGTAATAAACTTTAAGGGAGAATAAAATGGGTCAAAAAATTCTAGGTTTAGACATAGGTATAGCATCTGTGGGTTGGGCGGTTGTAAATTATGATAAAGAGAATATGGGTCAAAACAAAATTATCAAATCTGGTGTGCGTATCTTTACTCAAGCAGAACACCCTAAGGATGGTAGTTCCTTGGCAATGCCCAGAAGACTAGCGCGAGGGGCTAGACGTACTTTGAAGAGAAAACGTCAAAGAATGAAAGGGATTAAAAATCTTTTTATGAAGTATCTGTCTTTGTCAAAAGATGATTTGTTTTTAAGTGGAGAGGAAGATGCCACTATTTATAGCAAAAAGGGACGCATAGACGTATGGCAGTTACGAGATGAGGCTATAAAAAGAGTCTTGGGTGCAGAAGAGTTGGCAAGGGTTTTACTTCACATAGCCAAAAGAAGAGGATACAAATCAAATAGAAAAATAGATGAGCAGGGCAATAGTGAGGGTAAAAAAGTTTTATCTGCTATCGAAAACAACAAGGAACTATTATCGAAGTATGAAACTGTAGGTCAGGCAATCTATCAATCAACAATAGACACCGGCATTAGACGAAATAAAAAAGATGAATACTTGCATAGTGTATCGAGAGAGATGCTTTTAGATGAAGTACATATTATTTTTGCAAAGCAAAAAGAATTCAATAGCCCCCTAGTTAGCGATGGATTAAGAGATGAATATACATCTATAGCATTTTATCAAAAAGATTTTGCTTCTGTGACAAGTATGGTAGGAAAGTGTACTTTTGAGAAAAATGAGTTAAGAGCTGCAAAGAGAACTTATAGTGCTGAAGAGTTTGTAACACTTACAAAACTCATAAATACTAAAGTTGTTTTAGAAGATGGTAGCCAAAGAGGTCTTAGTGGGGATGAACTAGCAAAGATTATACTCTTGTGTAAACAGAGTGAAAATCCTAGCTATGTGAAGATAAAAGAGACCATAGGGCTAGAGCCTAAAAATAACTTTAAAAATATTGAAGATTATGAGATAGACAAAGAAACAGGAGAAGTTTTAAAGAAAAAAACTACAAAGTTTAAAAGTGCATTCAAAGGGTTTCATCTCTTAAGGAAAGTAGTAGAAAAAGTCTTGTCAAAAACACATTGGCACAATGTATCACAAGATACAAAACTGTTAGATGCCATAGCTACTGTCTTTACACATCACAAAAGTGATGAAAAGATAAGAGAAGAGTTAGATAAATTAAACTTTAACTTACTAACGGATGATGAGACACTTAGGCTAAAAGAGGAACTTATTTTGTCTATTAGTTTTGACCAGTTTATATATCTTAGTTTGAAAGCATTAGATAAGATAGTACCCCATATGAGGGAGAGTAAAAGATACGATGAAGCTGTGGCTTTAGTCGGATATAAAAAAGAATCAGGCACAGAACAAAAGTTTTTAAGAGCCTTAAATAAAGAAGAACAAAATGAACTTACAAATCCTGTAGTTAAGCGTGCCATAGCACAAACTAGAAAGGTCGTAAATGCACTTATACGAGAGTATGGACAGTTCGATAAGGTACATGTAGAGCTAACACGCGAGATAAAAAAGAGCCATAAAGATAGAAATGAGATAAAAAAAGGTCAAGATAAGTATCAGAAGTTTAAAGAAGAGGTTGTCTCTGAGTTTATAGAACATTTTGGAAGAGAGCCTAGGGGAGCAGAGCTACTAAAATTTAGACTTTGGAAAGAACAAGGAGGGTATTGTGCCTATAGTGGGTTCAAGGGTAAAGAAGCGTATATGAAACCAGAAAAACTCATAGCAGATGTCAAATATGCGGAGATAGACCATATATTGCCTTATAGTAGAAGCCTCGATGATGGCATGAATAACAAAGTCTTGTGCCTAGCAAAAGAAAACCAAGACAAGAAAAACCAAACACCGCATGAGTATTTTGAGGTCATTGGTCGTGATTGGTATAGTTATGAGGTGTTTGTTAAAGGTATGTTGAAAGGGCTTAAAAAAGTTAAAAGAGATAGACTTTTAAAGAAAAACTTTGATGAAAACTCTGAAAATGAATTTAGAGAACGCAATATACGTGATACTGCATACATGGCAAGGTATATCAAAAGTTTTATAGAAGAAAACCTTGAGTTAAAAAGCAGTGGAAAAAAGAAAGTACTAAGCATCAATGGAACACTTACTAGTATGCTTAGACACAACTGGGGAGTAGGTAATAAAAGTAGAGATACACACTTGCATCATGCAGTAGACGCAATACTCATAGCTTTTGCTACCGATAGTGAAGTACAAAGACTATCAACGCTTTCAGCCAAAAGAGATGGCATGATTTATGAAAAGAGTGAAGAGAAGTCAAAGAGGTTTAGGTTTACGCCTCCTATGAGTGAGTTTAGAGATGAGGTGCAAAAGAGTATAGATGAGATATTTGTCTCAAATGCTCCTAGACGTAAGGTGACGGGTGCTGCTCATGAAGCAACTATTTACAGTTCTAAAACATTTATAGCCAATAAAAGGTCAGATAAGCCATCTGTATTGTCACAGAGTGCAAGGTCTAAAGTAGTGAAGCTGAATGACGGTAAAAACTTAGCTAAAAATGAATCTATGCCTAGAGTAGACATCTTCCAGCACAAGACAAGTAAAAAGTACTATGTTGTGCCACTTTATGTTTCTGATTTTGTAAAAAAGGTATTGCCAAATAAAGCTATAGTCTATGGAAAATTGAAAGATGGTACACCTAAAGAGTGGCTTGAGATGGATGATAATTATGACTTTAGGTTTTCCTTATTTAAAGATGAATTGATAGAGATAAAAACTAAGAAGACTGCAACTAAAGAGACAAAAATGATAAAAGCATATTTTGTTTCTGCAGATAGTGCAACAGGTAGTTTGAATATTAAGAGTCACGATAATGCAGAAGATGATAATTTTAAAAGGAGTTCTACAAATACTTGTATGACTGGTCTAGGTATACAAAATGTTGAGTATGTGAGAAAATACCAAGTTGATGCTTTAGGAAATATAAGTGAGATACGACAAGAGCAACGTATCATGACTAAGAAATAAGGTACTAGGATGGGATGGAGAACAGTAGTTATAACAAAACCTTCTAAAATTTCCATAGAGAATGACCAGTTGAAGTACGCACCAAAAGATGCAGAGGTCATAAAGGTGCCCATAGATGACATCTCTGTTATCATCTTAGAGGTGCATCAGGTGACTATCACTTCGGCACTTATGTCACGGCTCACTGAGTCGAACATAGTGTTGTTTACTTGTGACAAAACACATAATCCAAATGGTGTGTTCATACCCTTTCATCAACACAGCCGTTATGCACAAGTAGCCCACAAGCAGATAGCATGGACTGAACCATTTAAAAAACGATTGTGGCAACAGATAGTCTCTTCTAAAGTCACAAACCAAGCACAAACTTTGGCATACATGGAGAAGGAAAAAGTAACACAATTACAAAACTATGCTAAAAATGTAAAATCAGGTGATAGCACTATGGTGGAGAGTTCAGCTGCGCGTGTCTACTTTGTAGCACTTTTTGGTAAAGGGTTTAATCGGAGAAATGAAAGTGACTGGCGTAACTCTGCACTGAACTATGGTTATGCTCTTATACGAGGAGCTATATCTAGGTCTTTGGCTGCCCATGGATTTTTGCCGGCTTTTGGACTGTTTCACCATAGTACACTCAATGCTTTCAATCTTTCAGATGACATCATAGAACCATACCGTGCTTTTGTAGATGTGGTAGTGTCAGAACACTATGAGACTTTCATAGAGCTACCAGACACTAGATTTTTACCCGAGCATAAAATAGAACTCTATCAACTCTTTACGATGAAAGTTACGATAGATGACACTTCTACCACTCTACTAAATAGCATAGAGGTTTGTGTGACTTCACTCATGAATGCAACAAATAAAAAAGATGTAACCTTACTAAAATTGCCCTACTTGGACAATGGTGATGACTAGTCATGAGAGTAGATTTATGAGATTATTTGTATTTTTTGATTTGCCAACGGGGACTAAGAAAGAACGTTCACAAGCTACGAAGTTTAGAAATATGTTATTGAAAAATGGCTTTATGATGTTACAGTTTTCTGTATATGTTCGTGTATGCAAAGGACAAGACATGGTGAGTAAATATGTGGACATCACCATGAAGCACTTACCAGCCAAGGGTCACATAAGAGCCATGCAAGTAACAGACAAACAGTATGAGAGAATGCACATTCTCATAGGTGAAGAAACAATAGAAGAAAAAAATGTAGGAATGCAACAACTTTTACTTTTTTAAGACAAAAATGAACAAAAAAATGAGAAAACTTAAGCCAATTCTTGTAAATAATCTACTTTTTTTAAAGAAAATTATAGGAGAATTGTCGATGAGATAGGGGCTTGGAAGCCCCGTATTATAGCGTATTTGTGTGGGGAGGGGTGCTATAACAGAACATAATCTTGGTATAGACAGTATGTTATTATAGCGTATTTGTGTGG
>CAZEUM010000112.1:0-4606 GCA_964514765.1 uncultured Sulfurovum sp. | reverse complement strand
ACTAACTAAACAGCCAAATCCTCACCCCGCAGCATAAGCAATCTTTTCATGCTTATTACCCCACTAAGTGAATACCCAAACTTTTGAAAGAGTGAGAGGAGGTAAGATGTGAGTGAAAAAAGCTGTAGGACTAACTGGTTAATTCAAAGATTTTTTTGCTTGCAGGTTGCCTCCTCTCGCTCTTCCCAAAGGGTGCTGTGCTTTTGCCCATACTCTGCGTTAGATTTTCTCGAATTCGCTAAGGCGAGTCCTTCAAAAATCTGCCTTGATTATGAACAAAATCACAGCATCAAAAATTTGGGTATTCACTTAGTGGGGTAATAAAATAGTTAGCAACCCTTTGAGGTGAGTTGCTCAACATTGTCATAAAGTTATTAGTATTGACTGCCAATTCTTCTTTGTTTATAGGTATGTTTTCACTATTCACATTACGTTTAAAATCATTGTTTAAATACTCATCAGGCATAGGGGTCAGGTGATGCCAATGCTACCTTAGTAGCAGGGTATTATCACATCGTCAATAGAGGTGTAGAACAAAGAGTCGTTTTTAAAGAAAAAGAAGATTATGAATATTTTGAAGCGTTGGTGTGCTTTTATGCAAAAAGTTATGATATTACCATGCACAACTACTGTCTTATGTCTAACCACTACCACATACTCATAGAAACCTCTATAAATAACCTCTCTAATTTACTCTTGGTACTCTTGCATGCAGGTAGCATTCATGCTCAAAAAAGTTTAGATGTTTACATGTTTTATTACTTGTATCATATGCTTTTAATCCAACATGCTCTTTATCTTCTTTTTTGTCAAAATAACTAAAGGTACCTCCTTTTTTAAAGTCAATATAGATATCTAATCTTTTAGATTCAACATCAAACTTCAAATCATTTACAAACCATGAATCTGTTACATTTAATGCCATTTGGAACAATTCTTTTGTCATTGGAATACTTTTATTGGATTTTATATTTCAATTATAGCTGTTTCTCGTTTACCCATGGTTTTTTAGAAGGAAGCAAAAATACATTATTACATGTAGCAAAGATTAACCCCAACTTAGATAAAATACCATAATTAAAATTTCACAACACAGGGTAGCAAATGCTTGATACATTAACAGACAGTTTTAAAAATGCCATAGGTAAAATACGTTTTCATGATGATGATAAAGCGCTTAAAAAAGCTACTACAGAACTTAAAAAGTCATTACTTAAAGCAGATGTACACCATAAAGTAGTAAAAGACCTCATTGCTACAGTTGAAGTTGAAACCAAAAAAAATGGTGTAGGTAAAGACAATTTTCTAAAAGCACTTGAAGATAAACTCACAGATATCCTTACCATAGAAGGTGCAGCTAAAGGTTTTACCTTTGCCTCTAAACCACCAACTGTTGTGTTGATGATAGGTTTGCAAGGGTCTGGTAAAACGACCACTACTGGTAAACTGGCTTATTTTTTAAAAGAACAAAAAAAGAAAAAAGTCTTAGTCATCGCTGCGGATTTACAAAGACTTGCAGCCGTTGAGCAACTTAAGCAAATTACAGCAGGTATAGAAGTAGAACTTGTGGCAGATGAATCCGCTACACCTACACAAATAGTCAAACGTGGGCTAGAAAAAGCAGAAAAAGAGCTTTATGACGTGGTGCTTATAGATACAGCAGGTCGTTTGGCTATAGACGATGCACTTATGGATGAGTTGGCAGACATTAAAAAAGTAGCCAATCCTGATGAACTTTTTTATGTAGCTGACGCAATGACAGGTCAAGATGCTGTAAGAACAGCACAAACCTTTAAAGATAAAATAGGCATTACAGGTGTTGTACTTTCTAAATTTGATGGTGATGGTAAAGGCGGGGTAGCACTTGGGCTTACACAGCAAGTTGGTGTGCCTTTGCGTTTCATAGGTAATGGTGAGAAAATGCCTGACCTTGAGCAATTTATTTCAGATAGAATTGTAGGTCGTCTTATGGGGGCAGGGGATGTGGAGTCTTTGGCTGAAAGAGCTGCAGCAGCCATTGACCCTAAAGAAGCAAGGAAGTTTACACAAAAGATCAAAAAAGGACAGTTCAACTTTAATGACTTTTTAGCACAAATGGAGCAAATGAAAAAACTAGGAAGCATGAAATCCATTATGGGGATGATTCCTGGTATGGGAAATATGGCGAAACAGTTGGGTGACATGGATTTGGAAAATTCTTCTGAAATTAAACAAATTAAAGCACTGGTGTCTTCCATGACACATAAAGAAAGAGAAGACCCAGGTTTGTTAAATAACATGCGCAAACGTCGTCTAGCAGCAGGTGCAGGCTTAGACCCTATGCATGTTAATCGGGTACTAAAGCAGTTTAAAAATGCTGCTAAAATGGCAAAAAAGATGTCTACCAAAGGTGGGATGAAACAGATGCAAGACATGATGGCACAAGCCCAAGGTGGCGGAGGCATGGCAAATATACCTCGATAAGATACAATAGGTATACTTTAATAAAAATCTCAGTATTTTTATGGTAAAATCGCGTTTCGTTAAGCCTTGATGAGTGCTTTAGTCATTAAAAAGCAGTTGTCAGGACTTAATTTATAGATACTTTTACCTCAAAGTGGTCTATAATTAAAAGACATAATTAAAAGGACATAATATGACAATGATCAGAATGACAAGAATGGGTAGAAAAAAGAAACCATTTTACAGAATCGTAGTAACAGATAGCAGAAAAAGAAGAGATGGTGGTTGGATTGAGGCAATTGGTCATTATAACCCAGTATCTGTAAACAAAGAGCTTACACTTGATACAGAAAGATTAAACTACTGGATTTCTGTTGGTGCACAAATGAGCCCAACAGTTAAAAGACTTGCAGGGTTGAAATAGTCTAAATGGTTAAAAACTTTCTCCTCTCATACACCAAACTTTTGCTAAACAACCCTGAAGATATATCTATAGAAATTTCAGAGGTTGATGAGGGGTTTGATGAAATTATTATCTTCGCAAACTCTGAAGATATTGGTAAACTCATCGGTAAAGAAGGACGAATGATAAATTCTATTAAAACAGTCATCTCTGGCTGTAAAGCAAAAGGCGGTAAGAACTACCGTGTTAACGTAAAAGCGTCTAAGTAACATTCATGTCAAATGACGATTCTCTTATTGCTCAAATAGGGCGAACCATTGGACTTTGGGGTGACCTTAAATTTCATCTTCATACAGACTTTCCAGAACAATTTAAAGTAGGTAATACCTATAAAAGTATGCGTGGTGATTTAACGATTGCTGACATTAATTTTACAAGAGGCATTGTGAAATTTAGAGGTTATGAGAGTATTGATTCTGCAAAAAAACTTACCAATGTCAAAATATTTGCTAACGAAGCCCAAACACGAGAAAACTGTGCTTTGAAAAAAGGACAGCATTTTTGGTTTGATGTAATAGGCTGTTCTGTAAAGCAGGGCGAGGAAGTTCTTGGACTTATAGAAGATATTCAGCGTATGGGTGATACAGATTATTTACTATTGAAAACAGAAGAAGCTTTGGTAAACGAAGATTTGCCTAAAACTTTTTTAATTCCTTACATAGACCGTTATGTGCTTAATGTAGCACTAGAAGAAAAAGTGCTTTATGTACAAGATGCAAAAGATATTTTGGAAGCCAGTTAAATATATGCGTTTCTCCTTTGTCACCCTTTTCCCCAATCTTATTAAAGGGTACTTTTGCGAGAGTATCTTAAAACGCGCCATAGAAGATAAAAAGATTTCTATAGATTTTTATAATCCTCGTGATTTTACTGAAGACAAACATGGACGGGTAGATGCTCCTATGGTAGGTGGCGGTGCAGGTATGCTTATGACCCCACAACCTTTAATGGATACGCTTCAAAACATTAGATATGACTCAGAAAATGTTCACATAGTATTTGTATCACCAGTAGCAAAAACGTTTAGCCAAAATGATGCAAAACGTTTGGCTAAAAAAGAGCATATCGTTTTTGTATCTGGGCGTTATGAAGGCATAGATGAACGTGTCATAGAAAAACATGCCGATGAACTTTTTTCTATAGGAGATTACATTTTAACGGGTGGAGAATTAGCAAGTATGGTACTGTGTGATGCCATTTCACGTAATGTAGAAGAAGTACTTGGGAACAGTGATTCTTTATCTGTAGAAAGCTTTGAAGAAGCCTTGTTGGAAGCCCCATCTTTTACTAAACCTAAAAATTATGAGAACAATGAAGTCGTTTCAGAGTTTTTAAAGGGTAATCATAGTAAAGTCACGGACTTAAAAAGAGGGCTTGCTTTGTGTAAAACAAAGTATTTTCGCCCAGACTTATACAAAAAAGGTATAACACATAAGAAATAAATACATCAAAAGCTTCGAGAAAGCACAACTAAAAAAACAGAAATGTACCAACATTTAGAGCTGGTGACACAGTAAGAATAGCCGTAAGAATTAAAGAAGGTGCTAAAACAAGAGTATAAAACTATGAAGGTCTCCCAACTCCACCTGTCCTCACTACAAAAAACCTGTTTAGTCCCAAAGACTTACTCTAAGGACTGTCCTGATACCTTATTTACGTTTGATGATTTTAGCTTTGACATTCTTTTTTTGAGATATGTTT
>CAZEUM010000111.1:0-4607 GCA_964514765.1 uncultured Sulfurovum sp. | reverse complement strand
TCTTACCTGCTTTTTCAACCGTTAAAAGACCATCTTTAATCGCTTGATGAGGAATGGCATTTACCATATCACGCAGTGTGATACCTGGCTGTAACTCTCCTGAAAAACGCACAAGAACTGACTCAGGCATAGTAAGAGGCATCATACCCGTAACCGCTGCAAAAGCAACAAGACCAGAGCCCGCAGGGAATGACATACCTATGGGGAATCTAGTATGGCTATCTGCACCAGTACCTACAGTGTCTGGAAGACACATACGGTTCAACCATGAGTGTATAACACCATCACCAGGTCTAAGGGTAAATCCTTTTCTTTCCACCATGAAGTCTGGTAGTGTGTGTTGCAGTATCACATCTGCAGGTTTTGGGTATGCAGAAGTATGACAAAATGATTGAAGCACAAAGTCAGCACCAAAACTAAGTGCTGCAAGGTCTTTTACTTCATCTCTAGTCATGGCACCTGTTGTATCTTGTGAACCAACAGTAGTACATACAGGCTCAGAGTAAACACCTGGCTTAACACCTTCTATACCAGCAGCTTTTCCTACCATTTTTTGTGCAAGTGTAAAGCCTTTGCCATTGTCGGCCGGCACATCTGCTGTCATGAAGATATCGCCAGCATCTAAGCCAAGTGCTTCTCTGGCTTTAACAGTAAGACCTTTACCGATAATAAGTGGCACACGTCCCCCTGCTCTCATCTCATCGGGAAGTGTGTTTGGCTCTATTTTAAACTCAGAGACTACTTTTCCCTCTTTTTCTATCACGCCATCAAATGGTTTAAGTACGATGACATCACCAGTATTAAGTGCAGCAGTAGGTGCTTGTATAGGTATACATCCACCATCTTCTGCTGTGTTAAAGAAAATAGGAGCAATGATATCGCCTATGACCACACCACCTGTTCTTTTACCAGGAATGAAAGGAATATCTTCTCCCATATGCCATTGAAGTGAGTTGATACCAGACTTTCTTGAAGACCCAGTACCTACAACATCACCAACATAAACAAGTGGGTTGCCTTTAGCTTTTAGTTCTACCATTTTGTCTAGTGGCTTGTCCATTCTGTTGATAAGAAATGAATTTGCATGCACAGGAATGTCTGCTCTTGTAAATGCTTCAGATGCTGGAGATAAGTCATCTGTATTTGTCTCACCTGGGATTTTATATACCGTAAGTGTAATCTCTTTTTTCATCTCTGGTTTGTTGTAGAACCATTCAGCATTTGCCCATGATTCTATGATTTCTTTTGCAAGTGGGTTACCCTTGTCCATCAATGCTTTTACATCATTAAATGAATCATACACAAGAATGGTATTTTTAAGTTGTGCCGCTGCTGATTCAGCCACAGTCATATCGGATAAAGAAAGTGCATCAACAAGAGGTGAAACGTTAAATCCACCTAGCATTGTTCCTAAAATAACAGTTGAGAATACTTTATCTATCTGTGTACAGGACGCGTTACCTTTGATAATGTCATTTAAAAATGCTGCTTTAATGTAAGCTGCATCATCCACACCTGCTGGGATTTTGTTCTTAAACAATTCCATTGCATACTCTTTGTCTTCAACTGGATTTGCTTTGAGTAATTCTACAAGGTCTGCTGTTTGCTCTGCTGTAAGGGAAAGTGGTGGAACACCTAACTCTGCACGCTGGGCTGTGTGTACTTTATATTCTTCTAATAAAGCCATATATGGTCTCCTGTTATAAATATATTTTTATATAGTGATACTAGCAGAAAATAGTTTTAAAACTAATATTATAAGTTGTACTCAAAAAACAGATAGATTTTCTGTATCGGATTGTTACAAAAAAAGTACAAAAAAGACACTTTTATATAGAAATTATAGATTAAATGATTTCTCTGCTTCCTTTGGCATTTACTGGAGATAATACACCCTTAGCCTCAAGTTGATCAATAATATTTGCAGAACGGTTATACCCTATTTGTAATTTACGTTGCAAATAGGAAATGGATGTTTTACTGTCTGCCAAAACCACTTGTTTGGCTTCTTCATAAAGTGGATCAAGTACTACCTCTGCATCTGCACCATTAGCGACAGCTTCTGCACCTCCTGCAAGCAAATAACTTTCATCATACTCAGGTACACGCTGGGCTTTGATGTATTCTACTATCTCTTCTATCTCTTCTTCTGTATTCCACGGTGCATGTATACGTACTAAACCTGTAGAACCAGGAGGTGTAAATAGACCATCACCACGGCCTAACAAAGAGTCTGCACCCATAGCATCTAAAATAACTTTAGAGTCTATACGTGAACCTACACGGTAAGAGAGTCTTGATGACAAGTTAGCTTTTATCATACCTGTCACAACATCTACCGAAGGACGTTGCGTTGCCACAACAAGGTGTATGCCACAAGCACGTGATTTTTGAGCAAGTCTTGCGATGCTAAGCTCTACATCTTTCCCACCACTCATCATAAGGTCTGCCAACTCATCGATGACTATAACAATAAAAGGAAAAACATCCACACCTGTTTTTTTAGCTTTTACATTATAGTTTTCTATATTTTTAGTACGAGCATCAGCCATAAGTTTGTAACGTCTCTCCATCTCTCCCACCATGTTGGCAAGTGCGGCTATGGCTTTAGCAGGTTCAGTAATAACTGGAGTTATAAGATGTGGTATGTCTTCATATGCCGCAAATTCAAGCATTTTAGGGTCAATAAGCATAAGCTTTAACTGGTCTGGGTCATTACGGTAAAGTAAAGAAAGTATCATCGCATTAATGCCTACTGATTTACCGGATCCTGTAGTACCTGCTATGAGTAAATGTGGTAACTTTTTAATGTCTGTCACAAAAGGTTTACCCACAATGTCTTTACCTAAAGCTACTGTTAAAGGTGAGGAAGATTTTTTAAACACATCAGACTCTAAAATTTCACGTAAGTAAATGGTGTCAATAGTCGCATTTGGAATCTCAATGCCCACCACATCACGTCCAGGTATAGGTGCTTGTATTCGTATAGTCTCTGCAGATAATGCCATAGCAAGGTCATCTTGAAGGTTTAAGATTTTAGAGATTTTTACATTGGGTGCAGGCTTAAATTCAAAAGTAGTCACCAACGGACCACTATAGGTACGTATGACATCACCCTCAACTCTAAACTGCTGTAATTTTGCAAGTAATTCTTCAATCTTTTTGTCAATCTCAGCTTCATTCACTTTTTTGGTTGTTTTAGGTGCTTTTTGCAAGAAATCAAGTTTAGGGAGTTTAAAGTTTTTAGGTTTTTCAATCACTCCTTTATCGATGGCATCCATTAGTTTAGAGTTTTCTTCTAATTCTTCTACTATCTCAACAGTTGAAGTTATCTTACTGGCTTGTTTTATATTTTCATATTTTTTAGTATTTTCAGCCACTTCCATTTCATGTTCAAGTTCAAGTATCTCATTCATTACAGGGTCATCTGTACTGTCAATACTTTTAGCTTCCTTGGGTTCAGGCTTTACCTTAGCCTTTTTAATTGGTATTTTTTTAATTGGTGTTTTTCTTTTTTCAACTACTCTCTTTGATTTTTCTGTATTTACTTCCAGAATAGGCATCATTTCA
This sequence comes from uncultured Sulfurovum sp., assembly GCA_964514765.1. GTDB lineage: Bacteria > Campylobacterota > Campylobacteria > Campylobacterales > Sulfurovaceae > Sulfurovum. Next base: position 1,037 of record CAZEUM010000111.1, on the reverse strand, counting down.
TCTTCTAAAGAAGGGGAAGAAAAAGGGTTTGTAAAAAGTTTTTTTAACAATGTTTTCATACCAAAAGCAGTACTTTTAAAGAGTGAAGCAGGTAAAGAAAATGTAGGTGATTTTGAGGTAAGTGTAGAAATATGAAAGTCATCATCAAGTATAAATACCAAAGAAAGTGATATAGTCATAAGCCATAACAACCACAAGCCTGCTTTACCAATGTATGGTGTTAAAAATTCAACAATTTGCGTACCCAAAAACCCCACATATTTACTTTCAAGAACCAATGCTTCTAAAATGACAATCGCAATAAAAAGGAGTATCCAACCCAAGTAAAAATCAATATCTTTACGCACACTACTGTCTGTATACAGTTTATAAAGTGGGTAAAATAATATAAAAATATTTACATAAGCTAACATACCAAAAAGGTGTATGTTGGTATCACCAATCATCTTCCCGATGTTCCCCACCAGTGCGGTATCGAGAAAAATAGTTGAGAATGCTCCATATAAAAATAGTATTGCCGTGATAATAATCGTGATTTTCAAAAATATGACCTTAAGATTTAATACATATATTATAACAAGTTAATATAAGGCAGCTATGAAAATCTGTCATATTGACATAAAATAACTATTTATCACTATTCTAAACGATGTTTAAGTACTTACTCTGTAAAATCCCATCTACGTTTCTTTAGTAACGTGCCACAGTGATGGAACTGGTAGACTTGGTAGACTCAAAATCTTCTGCCTTAGGGCGTGTCGGTTCGAATCCGACCTGTGGTACCACACATCTCTCTACTCCCATAAAACCGTCACCTTTAGTAATTTATTTTAATTTTGGTACAGTATTAGTAAGGTTCAGATAATATGCAGATTGATTTTCCTCTTACCCTCAAGGGGCACCCCGTCTTTTTACACTTATATCTTATTCCCCATTTATTTTATATTCTATCATTTGGAATAAGGGAACCTTATCACTACAAAATGTAGTTTTTGTACTCTGGGGAGCGTATGCACAGAAAAAAGGTAAACATATAG
>CAZEUM010000110.1:0-4622 GCA_964514765.1 uncultured Sulfurovum sp. | reverse complement strand
TAAATACGACAATCAATTTTTAGTTAGGGTATTCGCTTGGTATGCGAATTCGCCTATTGAAACAATATGGCTTACCTCATGATTGGATTTTAGACCAATTAGGGCATATAGAAGATGGTGTAAATCGTGAACATTATACAGGAAAATTGAAACCAGACCTGTCTAAAATTGGCAGAGTTTTGGCAGAGTCAAAAACTGGATAGTTAAAAATAAGATTAGATTGACACTATTTAGGGGGTTGTTCGCAATAGAAGTGGTAGTAAGAGAGGGACTCGAACCCTCGACCTCCGGCTTATGAGACCAGCGCTCTAACCAGCTGAGCTACCTTACCACTATTTTGAAGAGACAAAATTTTATCTAAATGATACTTAGATATCAATAATATTTTAGTTAAAGTGGCTAAAATATGATAAATTTATAAAAACAAAGGAAACACTATGGCATTTGAACCATTAAAAGATAGACTTTTAGTCATTCGTGAAGAACAATCAAGCACAACAGCTTCGGGGCTTTACATCCCTGATACGGCTAAAGAAAAACCATTAGAGGGTAAAGTAACTGCTGTAGGTCCTAAGGCAAAAGAAGATGGTATCTCTGTAGGAGATACTGTAGTATTTGCAAACTTTTCAGGCATGGAGATTACTATAGAAGGTCAAGACTACCTCATACTACTAAGCAAAGAAGTGCTTGGTTTAATTAAATAATTATAACGATTAAGGAAAAAACATGGCAAAAGAAATATTTTATTCAGATACAGCTAGAAACGGACTTTTTGCAGGTGTGACTAGACTTGCAGATGCAGTAAAGGTAACAATGGGACCCAGAGGACGTAATGTACTCATACAAAAATCTTATGGTGCACCACATATCACGAAAGATGGTGTGAGTGTTGCTAGAGAGATAGAACTAAAAGACCCACTTGAAAATATGGGTGCACAACTGGTGAAAGAAGTAGCAAACAACACTGCAGATGAAGCGGGTGACGGTACAACTACGGCTACAGTATTGGCTCATTCCATTTTTAAAGAAGGTCTGAGAAACATCACTGCTGGAGCTAACCCTATAGAAGTAAAACGTGGTATGGATAAAGCTTCAAATGCCATCATCGAAGAACTTAAGAAAATTTCTAAAGAGGTAAAAGACAAAAAAGAAATTGCACAAGTAGCAACCATATCTGCAAATTCTGATGAAGCTATTGGTCAACTTATTGCTGAAGCCATGGAGAAAGTAGGAAAAGATGGTGTCATTACGGTAGAAGAAGCTAAGGGTATTGATGATGCCCTTGAGGTAGTTGAAGGTATGCAGTTTGACAGAGGGTACATTTCTCCTTATTTTGTAACCAACACAGAAAAAATGACTTGTGAACTTGAAACGCCAATCATTCTTTTAACAGATTCAAAAATAACCTCTCTTAAAGACTTAGTACCTATGTTAGAGCAAGTGCAGCAAAGTGGAAGACCTCTTCTTATCATTGCAGATGATATAGAAGGAGAAGCACTCTCAACATTAGTACTCAATAAACTCAAAGGTGTCTTAAACATTACTGCTGTAAAAGCACCAGGTTTTGGCGACAGAAAAAAAGAGATGCTAAAGGACATTGCTATCTTAACAGGTGCAACACTTATCACCGAAGAACTAGGACTAACATTAGAAAAAGCAACACTGGCTGATCTTGGTCAAGCTGGACGTGTAGTCATAGACAAAGACAATACCGTCATTGTAGATGGCAAAGGTGACAAAGCTGCCGTTGTTGCACGAGTAAGTGAGATAAAAACACAAATAGGTACTACCACAAGCGAATATGACAAAGAAAAATTGCAAGAACGTCTTGCAAAACTTTCTGGTGGTGTAGCTGTCATTAAAGTAGGCGCTGCTACTGAAACAGAGATGAAAGAGAAAAAAGACAGAGTGGATGATGCACTATCAGCTACCAAAGCTGCTGTGGATGAAGGCATTGTCATTGGTGGAGGAGCAGCTCTCATCAAGGCTGCACAAGCTGTAAACCTCAACTTAAAAGAAGATGAGGCTGTGGGTGCAGAGATTATCTTAAGAGCTGTATTTGCTCCTATGAAACAGATTGCACAAAATGCTGGTTTTGATGCGGGTGTTGTTGCCGATAAAGTATCAAATGCGAAAGAAGCAAACCTGGGATTTAATGCCACTACTGGTGAGTATGTAGACATGCTTGAAGCAGGTATTATTGACCCACTCAAGGTTGCTCGTGTTGCTTTACAAAATGCAACTTCTGTCGCATCATTACTTCTCACAACAGAAGCAACCATTTCAGATATCCCTGAAGAAAAGCCAGAAATGCCTCCAATGGGTGGAGGTATGCCTGGGATGATGTAAACATTATCTCTTCATTTTACATAAGAGCGACTTTTTGTCGTTCTTATATCTTCTACCCCTAACCTAATAATTCCTCAGTGTTCTGTTCAGATAGTTGAGTCTAAAAGAGTAGATGCTAAAGTCAAGCAGAAGATAATCAAACATATGGGTAAAGCCCTAGAAGGAGAGGAGCTTGAATCTCTTAAAGCACTAGCAGAGTCTATAAAGCTAAGCATTGAGCAATCAGGACAGCTAGCATTGTTTGATGAACCTGTAGCTGCTTAGAGATTTGATTGATTAGTATGATATGGGGTAATACATAGGAAAAACAAAACAAATGGAATATGTCTAGTATCAGAAATTGGTTTGAGATTTACCCTCAACTTAGTATATTTTTCAGTGAAATTATGTCAAAATACACTGAGTGATAAATAGTTAAGAGGTGGGGTTACACAGTTTGTTTTATGTTTTCTATAAAAATAAAAGTTGTAATGATGAAAACTTATAATGAGTCGAGTTTTTATTGCTTTTTTATTGCTTTTTTGTGTGATACTGCTTAGTGCTTGTACTGTAAGTCCTCAAAAGGTCTCTAAGAAGCAAGTAGCACAATTATCAGACCTTTTGTATCAAATAAATCCTCAATCAACACTTAGCGAACGTAGGCAAATTTCGCTAAGTATTTTTTATAAAACCCAAGAACTCACAAAAGAATTTAGTTTAACTTCACCACCCCTATGGCATAACTTTTTGGTCAATACAGGTGTACGCGAAAAAGGACTTTGTTATCATTGGTCAGATGCACTTTATGTTTATCTTCATCAAAGGCACTATGCTTATTTTTCTTTTCACTTGGTAGGAGCAAATGTGGGAGAGTACTTTAGGGAACATAATGCCCTAATTGTAGTCTCCAAGGGGCAAGAACCCAAAGACGGCATCATTATAGACCCTTGGAGGAACTCAGGTAAACTCTATTTCTCCAAAGTAAATAAAGATACAAAATATACATGGGTTCACAGGGTAGATAGAGCTTGTCCTTAACTGTTACGAATGCTTTCCTTGGTTTGGGCTATGCTTTTAGCAGAGACAGAAAGTGTTTCTATGCCCATGTCTATAAGTTTTGGGATGGCATCTGTGTTGGCAGCTAATTCCCCACAGATGCTTACAGGTTTTGTGGCCTTGGCGACAATAGTCTCAATGGCAGAAAAAAGTACGGGTGAGAGTGTATCTATCTTAAGCGTAGGGTGGGTTCTTTCTATGGCAAAGAGGTATTGGCTAAGGTCATTTGTGCCTATGGAGTAAAAATCTACTACTTCATTAAATGCTTCAAGTAAAAAGAGGACTGATGGCACTTCTACCATAATGCCAAAGGTAATATTTGAAATGTTTATATGATGTTTTTTGGCAATTGCTTTGGCAAAAGATTTTGCTTCTATAAATTCTTCTACATTTGATACCATGGGGAACATTATTTTTACTTGCTTGTCTTTGGATGCTCTAAAGATGGCAAGTATTTGCTCTTCTAGGAGTTCGGGATGGCTTTTAAATAAACGTACACCACGAATGCCCAAAAAAGGATTGTTTTCTTTAGGTATTTTGATGTAGGGTAGGGCTTTGTCTCCACCAATGTCAAGTGTACGCACAGTAATATCATTAAACAAAGCAAAAATTTCTTTGTAGGCTTTTTCTTGTGTTTTTAAAGAAGGTTTTTCTTCTTTAAAAAGAAATTCAGAACGTAAAAGACCTATGCCCAGAGCGCCTTCTTCTTTGGCAACTTGTGCTGAGACTAAGTCTGCAACATTTGCAAGTACTTTTATGCTTATGCCTTGTGTAGAGATTGCTGGCTCAAAACGTTTTGTTGCACTTTGTGCTTGTTCTTTTTTGTCTTTAAGTAAGCGTTGTGCAGCTTTTTTTAGGTCATTTTGACTGGGGTTTATTATGAGCATGCCTGCATGTGCATCAAGTATAAAGATATCATTTTGGCACAGTTGCTTCGTTTTTGCTATAAGAGAAGTAATGCCCTCAGCACGAAGTAAGATAGCCATATGAGAGTGTATGGAAGTTTCTTGCAGTACGACAGCTTGAACCTTTGTTTTTGAAAGTGCATGAATACCAGAAGGAAGAAGATCATTGCCAAGAAGTATAAAATCTTTGTCTGGAAAGTCTACTTGTCTTTCAATGCCCAAATGTTTTTTAACGCGTTGAAGGATGTCTTGGTAGTCAACTCTTTTAGAATCAAGTTTTGTTCCTAAAAGTGTATGGCATTCTTTTTTTATCTTTTCTTCAAAGTCTAAGAG
>CAZEUM010000109.1:0-4628 GCA_964514765.1 uncultured Sulfurovum sp. | reverse complement strand
CGTCCTTCAAGAAAAGGGGCTAAGGTTTCGTAAAGATGGAACTCTGTGGCATTGTCCAAAGAAGATGTTGCTTCATCGAAGATGACTATCTTGGGGTTTGAGAGGATGAGCCTTGCAATGGCTAGCCTTTGGCGTTGTCCTCCTGAGAGACGTATGCCGTTTTTACCTATGGGGGTTTCAAGTTGTTCTTCTAAGCCCAAAACAAAACTTTGCATTTGGGCTGCTTTTAGAGCAGTAAAAATTTCTTCATCACTTTTTTCTTTTGAAAGTGTTAGGTTCGCACGAATGCTGTCATTAAAAAAGAGTGCCTGCTGTAACATAAGTGCCACATTGTCACGTACTAGGGGAAGACCTATCTTTTCTATGGGGACAGAGCCGTAATTTATTTTCCCCTTATGTGTGGGGTAAAAGCCTAGCATTATTTGTGCCAAAGTGCTTTTACCACTCCCACTAGAACCAATGAGCGCAATTTTCTGTCCTGCTTTGGCCTTAAGCGAAACATTATAAAGTACTTGTTTCCCTTTTGCATAGGAAAAATCAATAGCCTCAAGCTCTACAGAAGTTGTTTTTTGCCCTAAAAAAGGATTTATTTCAGCTGGGTACTGTGGTTCTTCTTCTAAACTTAGTAAAGCATTAATGCGTACAAAAGCAGGCTTAGTACTCTGATATCCAATAACTAAACCCATTAACTGCTGGATTGGCGACACAAGTGTAGAAAGGTAAAAGAGAAAAGCAATCATCATGCCTATGCTTAAGTCTGAGTATGCCACAGCAGCAATGCCTAGAACCCTAAAAATGTCTACTACGCTGCTTGTTAAAAATGCAGAAGAACTGTTTGCTACAAACGCTTTGTAGCCATAGTCAAATGAAGCCTGCTGTATGTCCTTAGCTCTGTCTCGTAAAATGCCAAAAAAAGCCTTTTCTTGATTGCTAGCACGTACCTGTATGAACAGCTCTAGTGTTTCGTTTATCATCTCATTGTAGAGTTCATAGGCTTCATTTTGTTTACGCAGGTATGCACCTGTTTTGCGTCCTATTATCTTTGCAAATCCTAAAAAAATAGGGTTTAGGACGAACACAAGTAAAGCCAACATCCAGTTCATCCACCACATGACAAGTGCTATACCAAAAAGCATAAGAGAAGCCGTAAGGAGCGTTACCACTGCTTGCCCTGCAAAAGCACTTACTACTTCTATATCATGTACTGTTTTTGAAGCAATGCCTCCAGACTTTAATGTTTCATACTCACTAAGTGAAACCCTTTCTAAATGATCTAAAATACGATGCCGTAACAAATATAATACTTTTTGAGTTATCTTAATGGAGTAAAAGGTTTTTCTGTTGTTAAAAAAGAATGCAAGTCCTCTCAAAAACAGCAGCAAGATCAACACGGTCATAAGGTACACCCAAGTATCTACAGAGCCAAAAAAAGCAGAGATTAATGCTGTCATTTCTCCAGCATGACCTAACAACACTTCATCTATAAGTAAGGGTACTAACATGGGCATGGGTAAGAGCAGTAAGGTTGCTGCAACACCATAAACGTTGCTACGCCAAAAGTCACTTTTTTGTGATTTTATGTGTTGGTAGAGGGTTTTAAAACTGCATGTGCCTGTCATTGCATACCTATTTTTTATGTATTATAGCGTTGAAACTAGTCTTTTACGTTTGATCTTGCTAAACATTTTGGAAAAATACAAACCATAATCACAGTTTCTTTAACTCTGCTACAATAGCCTCATACACCTCAGGAAGTCTGTCTTTGTCCCAGGGCACAAAGACTTTGTACACGGGTACGGTCATTGCCATTTTGCCAAAGAAACAAAGACGCTCTTTTTTCATAAAAGAGAACTTGATGAACCCAGCGTAAAAGCATGCCTTAAATCGTTCTACGCCTTTGGATATCTGTATTTCTACGGGGGCATCGGGAGCGACTGCTCTTAAATCGAACAAGGCTTTTATGGCTAGAGGTTTTCTGCCAAAGTTATCTATGCGGTAGCCTAGTGACTCAGGCTCACGGTAGGGTCTGTGGTAAGGGAAAGAGGGGTAAACCACATAAGAGCCGTTCTCTTCCTTTAGGGGCAAAGTATCGTCAGAAAAAAGCGTATGACCTTGTTTTAAAAAGTAATCTGTCATGGTAGACTTACCTGCAAAAGAGGGACCAGAAAAGAGTAGGGCTGAAGCATTGACTTCTACTGCTCCCACATGAAGCATCTTGTATTCCCTTTGCAACTCTAAAACTATGGGGAAAAAAGTGTGAAATATCCAAAATTGTAATAACTTTGCTGTAAAAAGTTTGCCTCGTCCATAGAGTATGAGTTTTTTACTAGCATCCCAAACCAAAGTAAGGACATCTTCAACTTCCAAACCCCAGTCATCATATATGCCGATGTTTTCAAAGGCTGTATTGCTTAAGTAGAAACATTCTCTTGCAGACATATTTATTGGGTCACTTCTGTTTTTAAAAGCAACATAAGCAAACATCTCTTTTACTTTAATTACTTTGTGTACGCTGTTGGCACCCGACCCAAATCTAAATGACTCATAGGCTTCTTGAAGTGCAGGCTGATCTACAAAATGAAAGTGATGTGCGTGTATCATTTGTTTAGCACATCTTCAAATTGATTGTGTTGGTACCAGTACTCCATGTTAAGCATCACCCAAAAGTAAGAAACATACCTTGTTTCTCCTGCTTCGTATCGTTTTTTACACAGATCTACATCTTCTTGCCTAATGAGTCCAAGTTTCACAATGTTTGCTTCACATAAAAGTGCTTCTACATCTATGGCGGCTATTTGTTGGCAAAGAATTTCCGAAAATTCTGCTTTGTCTTGTCTAAGCCTAATTTTCTCAGGCAGTACACCTTTCATTGCTTTACGCAAAATACCTTTAATAGTGCGGTTTGCATATTTCATCTCTACAGGAAGAGAAAGTGCAAATTCCACCAAGGCTTTGTCAAAAAAAGGATGACGATATTCTATGCCAAAATACTCTTTTGCACAGTGGAAAATATTGGCATCCATAACTGTAGAATGGTAGGCTGTGGTTAGCATGTCTAGTTCATTTTTCAAAGCAGGATTCGTCATAACAAGTGTATCTGAAAAATTTACTATGTCACAAGCGTCCCAAAAACTCTTTTTTTTAGGCTTTTTACCTAGTAGTTTTTTTATACGCAGCGTATTTCTCTCTCCAAGCATAGGTATAAGCACATAGGCTTTAAATGCAGACCAAGGTCTTTTGTAGCTCTTCAACGCTTCGTAAAATGCCCCAAACTTTCTTCTTACAAACAAGTCATAAAGTACATAGGGTGAGCCTGAAAAAAGATGGTCACCTCCTTGACCACTTACGACAACATTTTTACCCTCTGCCTTCATCTGTTCTAACATGGGCAGCAAGATCGCAAAAGTCAATCCAATGGGCCAATGTGGACTCACTTCATAAAGATGTTCAAGAGAATATTTATTTTTATAATCAAGATTAGCTACAAAAACTTTTTGATGATGCACAGGATATTTGTTTAAAAGTGCATCCACATACGCACCTTCATCACAGTTTAACGTAGCAAAGTCCATAGAATAAGAGTCTATTTGTCTAGCATCTTCTGTCTTGGCCAACAAAGAAACCACAGAAGAAGAGTCCAAGCCACCACTTAGTTCAAATGCCGTTTGCTCAAGAGAAGTCACACTTTTTTCTACTGCTTTTTTTAAAAGTTCTTTTAGTTTTTTGGCAGCTTCTTCTTCGCTAATACTATAGTCAATCTCAATCTTTTCAGGAAACCAATACCGTTCAAGCTTTTTTTCACCATTTTCAATACTAATGCAATGTCCAGGAGGCACACGGTAAATGCCCTCGTACATGGTCTCTTCATAGCCTACTGCAAAGCCTTGCATCATTGTAGTCATTGCATGGAGATTGGGTTTTTTTACTACAGAAGGAAGTGCAAGAAGCGTATTTAACTGTGAAGAAAAGCGGTAGCCATTTGATGTTTTTGTGTAATAAAGGGCTTTTATCCCAAGAGGATCACGTCTAGCAAAAACAGTAGCATTTTCTATAAAATGATTTTGTTCTAAGATAATCTCCATTATGCTCACTTTCATTCAGTTATAGTGTTCTTTATTTTACAATAATTACTATGGAGGAAATCTACCTGGGTCAGATGGTGGACCACCAAACCGATCTTTTCCTGCCATATCATTTGCTTTATTGCCTCCACCTCTTGTCACTTTTCTCACATCTACAATCAAATCTATTTTTGGGGCACTATAGTGTTTTTTCTCCTGCTTTTCTCCAGAACTCTTATTTTCATTTACTTCTCGCATTATTTCTCTTTCATATTGTATTAAAATTTCCCCCTTGAGACTAAGAAACCTACGGCAAGACCACTGCCGAAAAATCTACCTCTTCTACTCTGCCTCTTACCCATTTAAAGGTTCTCGTATGTTTACCGTCCATGTTTAGATTGGCATTTTCAAGTTCATCAGTTTGGTAAGTTCGGTTTGTATCTACGTCTACTAAGGTAAAGTTTTCTTTCATGGCATTGTCTGTCTCTATCTCTTCGTATAGAGTACTACCTTTCTTTTGACTGTAGTATACTTTTATGGCATCATCGAGTTGTATCTCTATGTCTG
>CAZEUM010000108.1:0-4649 GCA_964514765.1 uncultured Sulfurovum sp. | reverse complement strand
TTTGAATATATTTACCTTCACGCGCTTGACCAAAATCATCTTCTTTTAATCCTATGCCCGAAAGATTCATTGCTTTATAAATAAATATATTGTCAAAATCCGGAGACTTTTCAAATATTTTTAGTTTTTCATACAACTGTTTTACACGTACTTTGTTTTCAGAGCGTACTGTATCGCTATTTGTTTTTACTTCTTTGCGTGTTTTAGGTATAGGTTTTTGTACAGGTTTTTTTTCTATAGTTTTTACGCCCTCTTTTGTAGAAGATACTGTAGACTGTACTCTTTCTTTCTGCTCTAATTTATCTTCTAAACGGCTGGTTAATGCTTTTAATTTATCTAGACTACTCGACATTCTTTTCCCTTAAAATGAGCTTATCACCCTAACTATGAGTATATATTAAGAAATATAATACATTAGATTTACTAATAACATCATTAAACTATAGTGAATAATATCAATTTTTCTATTTTTTAATGTAAAAACCAGAAAATATATATAATATTTCTCAATATATAAAGTACCAAGGCATGATTATATGGGCAAATCTAATTCATTTTTAGATAAAATCACATATACTAATTTGAGGATATAATGAATGGATTATTTAGAAATTGTTGGTGGCAAGAAGTTAAGTGGGCATGTCAAAATATCTGGTGCAAAAAATGCAGCCCTTCCTATAATTGCTGCAACTATATTGAGCAATAAAGCAGTCACTCTTAAAAATTTACCAAATGTTGTAGATATACAAACATTATTAAAACTGCTTACTATGCTTGGTGGAGAAGTAGAACATAATAAGACTCTTGCACATATTGACAATGGGCATATTACTTCGACAAAAGCGGTGTATGAAATTGTTTCACAAATGAGAGCTTCCATTCTGGTACTAGGCCCCCTACTTGCAAGGTTTGGTGAATGTGAAGTCTCATTGCCAGGTGGATGTGCCATTGGGCAACGCCCTATTGACTTACACCTAAAAGCCCTTGAAGCAATGGGTGCCCAAATCGAAATTAAAGGTGGGTATGTACGTGCAGAAGCTCCCAATGGTCTTCATGGTGCTAAAATTATTTTTGATAAAATTACTGTAGGTGGTACAGAAAATATTGTTATGGCAGCAGCATTGGCAAAAGGGGTCACAAGCATTGTAAATGCAGCAAAAGAACCTGAAGTAGTACAACTTTGTGAGATGCTAGCTGAAGCTGGGGTGAAAATAGAAGGTATCGGGACCAATGAACTTAGCATTGAAGGTAGCAATGGTAAAGCACTAGATTTTAAAACCGTTGAAATTATTCCAGACCGTATAGAAGCAGGTACTTACCTCTGTGCAGGGGCTATTACCCAGTCAAGTATTACGCTTAATAATGTCAATCCTCAACATCTTAGTGCTCCCATTGATAAACTAGAATCCATGGGTTATACCTTTGATTTGAAAGAGACAAGCATTAGCATTCATCCTGCAAAAAAAATTAAACCTGTGAGTCTCATTACTATTGAATACCCTGGTTTTCCTACAGATATGCAGGCACAATTTATGGCTGTAGCTGTAATGGCAGATGGTGAGAGTCTTATAGAAGAGCGTCTTTTTGAAAACCGATTTATGCATGTGAGCGAACTTAACCGTTTAGGTGCAGATATCTGGCTTAAAGGTAGTACGGCTGCTGTAAAAGGTGTAGATCTACTATATGCTGCAGATGTAATGGCTACAGACCTTAGAGCAAGTTCTGCACTTGTTTTAGCTGCTATGGTAGCAAAAGGCACAAGTAGAGTAAGACGTATTTACCACTTAGACCGAGGATATGATAACTTGGAAGGAAAACTATCTGCATTGGGTGCAGATATAGTAAGAAAAACAGAGGGTCAATAAAACATCAACTAGGTAAAAATTCTTAAAAACTTTTGCCATAAAGATGTGCCTTTATGGCTGCGCATAGTCTTTTTCTCTTTTTTGGATGCCAATACATGCTTGTCTAACCTAGCATTTGCCTGTTTTAAATGAATGGGAATAAAATTATTTTGCATCTAATACCTTTTCAATCTCATGCATGGCATCTTCATTTTTAAGTCTAAACTTAATTTCAATTCTTCTGGAAGCATTTTTGTCTTCTACATCATCTACCATTATTGCATCAAGATATGCTCTACCTGAAGCTGTCATTAATGGGCGTATATTATGCTCTTTTGTGAAGTCCAAGGTTAGTAGATACTTCATCACTGCAAGTGCACGCTTTTGTGAAAGATTCAAGTTGTATATGTAAGAGCCAACACTGTCCGTATGTCCCTCAATAATTATTTTGTCTAAGTGTGGTTTTATTTTGGGGTCTCTGACCAGTGTACCTATATATTCTTCAAATGCCTTCTTTAATTCAACTTTTGCCTCTGGCTTCAATGTAGCCTGAGCACTGCCAAAAAGTATATTTGATGCTAAACGCAATGAACCACTCTTTTTGTCTACGTCAATATTTTTACCCAAGGCTGCTTTAAGTGCTGCAACTACATGAAGCTTAATGCCTGTAAGTGATTTTATTTTTGCTTTTTGTGATTGAAGTTTTTGTAGTAAATCATCATATTTTGTTTTTTTATCATCTATAGTATTAAGTAAAGTTAAAAGTTTTTCATCTTTTATTTTTACTGCATTTTTAGAATCAGTTAATTTATTTGAAAGCACCAGTACTTTACCTTCATAGACTTTTAAACTTTTTTTACTGTTCTTGAGTGCATACTTTTGTTTCTTACTCTCTTTTTTATTTTCATCTAACAGTGTTTGGACGATGATTATTTTATTGCTAAGTGTACTCTCTTTAGCGTTAGCCTCCATGAGCATTTTGTTTAATTTGCTAATCTCATCGAGTTTCAGCTTAAATATTCTTTCACTCTTTGCCAGTTTTAGTTGATCTTTTGCAATACGCGCATTCTTAAGTTGCAGTAACTTTTTTGATTCAATCATCTTTACTTTGTCTTCTGCAATACGTGCATTTTTAAGTGTAAGCAATTTTTCTTTTTGCGCTAATTCTTTTTCACTATCAAAGAGGTCATGATCTATTTTGTCTACTAATGCTTTACTTTTACTCAAATCATCACTAAGTACATGTATACTCTCTTCTTTATCATGAAGATCAGTTTTCATGATAATAGACTTAGAAACAATAGCCCCTATGAGTAAGATAAAAACAAAGAGTAACCCAGCCATAAGATCCGCATAAGATATCCAGAAACTACTCTCTTCATTTGTGTTGTCTTTTCTAAACATCAACTTACTTTGCTTTTTGTTTCAATGCTGTTATATTGTCAAGTATCAATTCATTTTGCTCTGATATGATATTTGCAAAGGTCGCTAATTTGTCAACTGCCTGCCCTAATTCTGCATCAATTTTTTCAAAGGTATAGTCTACTGAAGCATCAAAATGTTCCATCGTTTTTTGAAGGTTTTTGGCATTGGAATTAAAGCCTTTAATATTTTTTTCCATGACAGCAACAGCATCAATACTTGCTTGTCTGTGATATATATTTTCAAGTGTATCACGTAGTTCAGACGAAGCTTCTTGCATATGCACTGTTATTTTAGTAAAACTGTTTGTTGTATCGTGTATTATTGTTGTGAAGTTTTTTAAATACTGTTCATTTAACTCTTTGATGAAACTCATGTTAAATGTTTCTTTTAATGTTTCTACTATTCGCTGATCTTTGAGTTCACTTTGCATATGTTCATGTTTAATAAGTTCAGACTTCTTCCACACACGCTTACCATAAATTTTTTCTAAACCATAGGTCTGTTTATCTACTTTTGAGATGCCTCTTTTTTCAAAGTACGTCCAAATAAGTGAAAGCATAATACCGTAAATGGACGCGTAAAAAGCCGTGCCAATACCCGACAATAGTATAGAAATCTCTCGGTCAAGTGCACTAGTATCTTTTACTGTGAAGTCGGGCATGGAAAGTGCAATTGCAATAAATGTACCCAAGATACCAAGCATTGGAAATACAGAAGGTGCTACACGGGCAAAATTATCATTACGTATATCTTTATAATACTCAGCTATAAAATCTTTAATATGAAGCGTAGACTTTGTTTTACTCATGATAGTAAGGGCATTAGCCCTCAACGCTACTTGTAACTCTTCTTCCATTTTAAAGAATGTGCCTTGCATATGACAAACAGAGTAATTGGCATTATGTTTTACAAAAGAAGCAAACACTACAAAAATAAAAGCAACAATGCCCAAAGTGTGCAACTCCACTTTTAGAGGGACTAATCCCACATAAGCAAGGGTAAGTCCAAAAAGAAAAAGAAAAGGTATAAGCAGTATCGCAAAAGAGCGTGAGGTACATGAAGTGGAATTGTGTCTGTCAAATTGTTGCATAAAATATCCTATATATAATATTAGTAGATTATTATATCTAAAATCTATAAATTAAATATGTCTTTAGATTTTTAGAGAGTGTAAAACAAACTGTGTAAATCCACTTCTTAACTATTTATCACTCAGTGTATTTTAACATAATTTCACTGAAAAATATACTAAGTTGAGGGTAAATCTCAAACCAATTTCTGATACCAGAGGGAACCTCTAAATATCCCTTCCCCCCTAATTTTAAAAATACCAAATTTTAAAAAAATACAAGCCAAATAATTGAATAATTCTTGAGTATT
>CAZEUM010000107.1:0-4691 GCA_964514765.1 uncultured Sulfurovum sp. | reverse complement strand
TTAACATATTATACAGTGTAGTTAGATTGAGATACAAAAATCTGTCAAATTGACATATTTTACAACTCCATCTCATCAAAGTTCAATTTCTCCACCAACTCAGTCATAATCACAGCCTGAGCAATGTTCACTTCAGATATCTTCACGCGTATCTTATCAAAAAGCATCACATTATCACCGTGCAAGTTTACCGTGATACCTTTGATTTCACCAAGCAGTACAGCTTTTGCAGATTCTCCAGCTTCAACAACTTCTGCTTCAAAAACTTCACCCAAGTGTTGCTCTGCCCATCTGGCAAATTTACGGTCTCTAAAGTCCCACTCACACTTGGTAGCTTCGCGTTCTAGTTCTGAGACTCTAGCACAAAGGGGTTCTATGTTTCGTAATAGGTAAGAGGCTTCTTCTTCATCTTTACTTAGCTGTGTTTTTATGAGTCTGTGCAGTATGAGGTCAGAGTAACGGCGTATGGGTGAGGTGAAGTGGCTATAATGGCTAAACCCTAGTCCAAAGTGTCCTACGTTATGTGCATTGTATTGTGCTTGGCGTAAAGATTTTATGACCATGGCATCAACCTCTGAGGCTAGACCCATTTTGTCTGCTTCTTTTTGTATGGAGCGTATGAGTGAGGGGCTATCTTCGTATTCTTCAACATATAAGCCAATAGATGCAAGTTCTGTGAGAAGTTGTTCTATGCGGCTTAGTTGAGGAGGTTCATGTATACGAAAAATTCCGTCCCCTTCACCCTCAAATCGTTTAGCAGAAGCTTGGTTGGCTAAGAGCATACATTCTTCTATGAGTGAGTGAGAAGGTGTGCCTGTTTCTATCTCTGTACTTTTGAGTAGATGGTCACTATCTAAAGCAATTTTAGTCTCTTCGCTTCTAAAGTCAAAACCGTGCATAAGACGGGCTTTTCTTAGTTTTTTTGTTATCTCGTAAAGTGCTAGCAAGTAAATGAGTATCTCTTTTACTTTTCCTGTGGCTTCACTACCATTGTTTACAATAATTTTATCTATATCTTCATAGTTAAAACGATGCTTAGAGTGGATAATAGCTTCAAAAAACTCTTCTTTTATGGGTTTTAGTGTAGTACGGTCTAGTTCTATTTTGGCTACAAAAGCCAGTCTGTCTACTTTAGGTTTAAGTGAACAAATGTTTTCAGAAAGTTCACGTGGAAGCATAGGGAAAGACTTATGAGGCAAGTAAGTAGTAAAACCACGTTTTTTTGCCTCTTTGTCTATGGCAGTAAAGTAGGGTACATAATGACTCACATCTGCGATGGCAACGTAAAGTGTATGTGCTTCCATGTCAAAATAAATGGCATCATCAAAATCTTTAGCACTCACAGGGTCAATGGTACAAAAGTCTAAGTGTGTGAGGTCTACTCTGTCTGGGTGTTCATCCTTGTCCACGTCTCTTTCTACATCTAAAGCTTCGTTTACACACTCTTGTGGGAATGCATCTTCCCTGTGGTAGAGAGCCAGTGAGATTTTCTCATCTACTCTTGGGTCAGCTAAATGTCCAAATACTTCTAAGACTTTGTCATCATCTACATCTACTTTAAGTACAGTACCAAGCTTAAAAGCTTTTAAGTCCATGCCTTCCATGACGGTGTGTGTTGGCTCTCCTGTGCGAATGTTTAAGATGCTAAAGTTACCTTGTTCATCACGGTGAGTATAGGCAATAGTAAAGAGGTGTGCTTTGTCTATGACTGCGATGACTTTTCCACTAGCACGTCCACGTCTAGCGATGATGCGTTTTACCACGACTTCATCACCATGTTTGGCATCAGCTAAATGGTCTGGCTCTACAAGTAAGTCTTTTTGCTCTTTAAACTCTGCTTCTACATAACCTTTTCCTTGTTGACCTATGTAGAGTCTTCCTGCACGGTAGAGTGAATGGAGTTTCCACAAGCCATTTACTTCTTCTATCGCAGTACATTTTTGTAAAAATTGAAAAGTATTTTGGTCTTCAAGTTCTATGTCAGAAGCTAGACATCCGTTGGTGAGTTGTATGGCAAAAGCATTCATTTAAAACCTTTGGTCTTAAATGAAATAAATAGTAAATAGTAAATAGTAAATAGTTTTTTATATTGTTTCATAGTAAAGATTATAGCTTATTGATGTTTTAAAGCTTCTAATTTTTTTATGTGAGATATTCTAGAAGAAAAAAACGGTACACTTCTTATTGATATAATCATAAAATCCAATATAAGTGAATGACTCAATGACAAATATTAAACACATACTGTTTTTATATCTAGTATTCAACTCCCTATTGTTTGCTGAATATCGTTCAAGCATCTCAAACATCACAACTGACATAAAAAAACGTATGATAAAAGGCAATTCTTGGAGAAAGGGTTGTCCTGTTTTTTTAGATAATTTATGTTATTTACGCATCAAACATATAAATTTTAAAGGGCAAGAGATGATGGGTGAACTTATTGTGCATAAAGATATTTCTAAAGAAGTAGTAAAGATATTTGCATCATTATATAAGATGGGGTATCCCATTTATAAAATGAAATTAGTGAGTGACTATAAAGGTAATGATTGGCAGTCTATAGAAGCGGGTAATACTTCAGCTTTTAATTGTAGAAATGCTACAGGCTCTAAAAAATGGTCAAAACATTCTTACGGTAAAGCCATAGACGTCAACCCGATAGAAAATCCTTACATAGCAAGGTTTGGGCGTATTTCCCATAAGGCTTCTTTGAAGTATATAAAAAGAGTCCATACAAAAAATACCTATGCAGATAAAGCTATGTTGGTGAAAGGTGATAAGGCTATACAAATTTTTAAAAAGTATAGCTGGGAATGGGGTGGTGACTGGTTAGGAGTGAAAGACTATCAGCACTTTTCACAATAGGCGATTAAGACTTTTTTAAGCCCTAGCTAGAGAATAGTATACACCTTAATGTGTTGCATTATAGGCTTTAATGTCTTTTTGAAACTCTTTTCGTTCTTCATTTAAAAATTGTCCGTAAGATCCTCTTATGATGACTATTTTGGTATGTGTATCTACCCAGTTAAACATTGCTTCCACATCTTTTCTGCCTACGTGAATACAGCCATGAGAAAGTGCTCTGGTATTACCTAAATGTAAAGCATATCCTTGGTTGGTAAAGAGCATTTCAAAATCCATGTTATTGATACCATTTGAAGAAGGATGTGCTACTGACATGTGATAACGTCTTTTTAAAATGACAGGGAAGATGCCTGTTGGTGTTTCGTGACCACCATAGGCACCTGAAGAAATTTTGTCTACCCACCAGATAGTACCGTCTTCATCTACTGCGTATGATTTTCCTTCACTTCCTGGCTCACTTACAGAAATAACGATAAACTTTTTTCCTTTAAGATTTACTATGCTACTTTCACCATGTTTATTGATGACTCTAAATTCTGTAGCACTTAAAGGGGTTATGGTTTTAGATTGGTGTTTAAACTTAGAAATCACTACTTGTTTTTTGTCGTTTGCCTGTACGGAAGTACTAAGCATTAACGTAGCTATTGCCAGCGTTGTAAGTATTTTTATCATATGTATTCCTTTGAAATTTTTCATCTGTGTACCTTATTTACCCTTACATTGTAAGCGGCCATCTTCCCAACCTACCCTATAACTTTCATTATTGTTAAATAAATTATGGTTTTTAGTGTAATGCCCATCCGCTGTTCTACATGCATCTCTTACACCTTTTTTGAAGTCTACATTTCTGTTGGCTCCAAAGTTGATGCCATTATAAACGTAACTGTTCGCCTGTATACGGTTGTCCAATGACACAGCTGAAGAAGTACATGCTGTAAGTAAAAGCCCTGTGGTTAAAGCTAAGGTAACGATGAATGTTGAATGTTTCATAAATCTTCCTATGTAATTAATTTGATAAATTATAGCAAGAAAGTCTTTATAAAATATTTTAGATTTACAAAAAATTATGATATATTTAGTATTAAACTTATATTTTAAAGGATTGGTATTATGGAAAAAAATAAACAAAAAAATGCTAAAGTATATCTTATAGGTAGCGGTATCGCTTCTCTTGCTTCAGCAGTGTACTTAGAAAAAGATACGGGTGTGCTTGCAGAAAATATTGTCATCTTAGAAAAAGACCACATTTTAGGTGGTGCTTTAGATGGTGCAGGTGATAGTGAAAAAGGTTTTGTGGTGCGTGGAGGGCGTATGCACGAAATGCATTATGAGTGTTACTGGGAACTGCTTTCTCATATACCTTCTTTGGAAAATCCAGAAGTATCTGTACGGGATGAATCGTATGAATTTAATGAACGTTTTGTCTCCAAAGGTCAGGCAAGGTTACTAAAAGATGGAAAAAAGATTGATGTTTCTTCTTATGGCCTTTCTCTGTCCCAACAAGCAGATTTCTTAAAACTTACTTTTGTATCTGAGTCTTCTTTAGGGAATGACCGCATAGAAGACTGGTTTGATGAAGACTTTTTTGAAACAAATTTTTGGTACATTTGGACCTCTATGTTTGCATTTCAACGCTGGTCATCTTTAGCAGAAATGAGACGTTACATGAAACGTTTTATACATTTAGTCGATGGTTTGTTTGAATTAGGTGGTGTCATGCGTACCAAATACAATCAATATGACTCTGTGGTGAGACCCATGAAAAAATACCTTGAAGAAAAAGGGGTGGTTTTTCAAATGGGTACAGAAGTTGTAGATATAGA
>CAZEUM010000106.1:0-4766 GCA_964514765.1 uncultured Sulfurovum sp. | reverse complement strand
TAGCCTCGGCAGGCATACTCATACCACCAGCAACTCTAGGTCTACCAATGATTTTCGCATCAGATTTACCATAAAGTGACGTTCTCACTTCTTTCTCTAACCAGCCCACAACGTTGAACTCAGGTACAAAAATATACTTAGCATTTTTAGTAGCTTCAAGTAGTTCATCATGTGGGAATGGTCTAATGGTTCTCAACTTAACAACCTTAGATTCAATACCAAGTTTTGCAAGTTCACGGTGTCCTTCTTTTGCTTGATGTGTTGCTGTACCACAAGTAACAAATACAATTTCTGCGTCTTCTGTTCCCGTACTATGCACAAGACCTTGTAAATAATGTTTTGCATAAGGTCTAGATCTCTCAACTGCAGATCTTACTTCCCACTGCCATGAAGCATGTGTTGCATAAGAAATATAGTTAGATTTCATTACAAATGGATCTCTAAGAAATCTTCCTGGAGGCATCTCTGAATCTATCGGAGGCAGTGGTGCTGCATATGGGTCATAACGTTTTAATGCTATGTCATCTGGTGGAAGCATCACTGATTCTCTTGTGTGAGATACAAAAAATCCATCAACAACAGTTACGATAGGTACGTGTACATCTGGCATTTCAGACACTGTAAACGCAGCGATAGTCATGTCAAAAAGTTCTTGAACATTTTCTGCATACCAAATCATACAACCAGTCTCTAGCATAAATGTTACTTCTAGGTTATCTGGTTGAATTGTAAGTGGTGAGTTAATACCTCTTGCCATCAATATAAGTTGACATGGAATTCTTGTACCAGACCAAGTTGGAAAGTTTTCCATTGCTCTTAGCGTTCCTGGTCCTGAAGTTGTTGTTACTGTTCTAGCACCTGCCATTGCACAACCTGCAACCTCAGACATAACACCAAATTCATTTTCCCCTCTAAAATATAAACCAATATACCCTTCTGCCCACAACTCACCAATAAGGTGAGCTGCTTCTGATTGAGGTGTAATAGGGTAAGATACTGACGCATCTACAGTACATCTTTTTATAGCTTCTTTAGTCACTTCTGAACCAGTCATAAAGTGCTTTTCTCTAGGAGCTTCAAAAAGTAGATAGTCAGTTGAGACCATTCGTTGACCCGCCCAGTTTTTCTCTTCTGTGTCTTGATTTTTAATCGTCATAGTAACCTCCTCAGTTCTATTTGCCAAGTTCTTTTTTGACTTCTTTAGCAATTTTAATAAACTTTGCTATCTCTTCAACATGCTGGTCTCTAATAGTAGCCATAGCATCTTCATGTCCAGAAAGTCCACATATTGCAACTGTATAACAGTCTGTTTCAGATCTTACAATTTTTAATGCAACATTTGCATAATGACAGTGAACACCTATGAATATACATGCTTTTATTTCATTATGCCAAATTGTCAAGTTTGGATGGTTAGGATTGATCTCAACTTCTGGATCAATCTTAGGATATTTTGGTCTATAATCATACATAGGTATCATTTTAGCATTCAATACTTCCGACATCTCTTTAATCAGTGTTGCTTTTTTCTTAGCTTCTTCGTTCCACGCATATAATACTTGTGGTCCAGGGAAGATGGTCGCATTTTCACTTGTTAACATGACTCTAGCAATTTCTCTCATTGCTACTTCTTCATCAACAATATCAGTCAATAATAGTGCTTTACCCGCTGGTGGTGTTAATACACCATCATAAGTTGCCACTGGATATGGTGAATAATGAGCTGGGCCTAAATTAGCCATATTTTTCTCCTAAATATTACTTGTACTGTCCTGCCTTGTGTATAAAATTTACCCTCTAAGTCTATAAAGATATGAGAGGAAATATTATGCACAAGGCAGGGCAATTATATCTCTTTCTTCAAAAAAGAAAGAGTGTTTAATTCTTAATAAGGGGAATTACTTTCCTCGCAATAAAAGTGTATTAATCTTCTGTAGAAACCATTGCCATTTCAATACAATCTCTGTTAAGAAGGTCTGAACATACGTATACACAAATTGCACACCCTTTACATCTGTCTTCATCAACCCATGAAACACCATTACCATTACCATGTTTTTCTTCGCTATCAAACATTAATGTGTTTGGTTCTGGACAATAAAGTGTACACATATTACATTTATACGTTGAACACATCTCTGAATTTACTTTTGCTACATAATACATTATTTTTCCTTTTTATACTGCGATATTTATAATTAGTTCATCAGTGCTTAAGTCAATAGAGTCTGCCATATCAAAAGTAGCATTAATTACTTCCATATTTTTAGCAAGAAGGTCTTCTTTTTTCTTAAACTTTTTCTCGATAGCTGAATCTAGTGATGCTGTACCACCAGAAGCAACAAATGAGTTACCTAAAAATCTTTCCCTTACAGCTTTTTCAATATCGTCTTCTGTAACAAGTTTAGTTAAACCAAGTAACATCCCCATCATAGCCATGTTTGTTGCAAGTTCTGTACCAGCAATCTTAAGTGCAAGTTCAGTAGCATTAAATTGAACTACTGTCGCATTTAAACCTTTAAGTACTTTCATATCTTCTTCTTCAAGTACATCTATATCTGTATTGATAATAACAAGACTATCTTTTTTTAAACCAGTATAGAAAGGCATAGTATATGATTTACCATGTGTAACTACTTGAGAATGGTAAATCATAATAATATCTGGATATACCACTTCACCAACTTCATAAATAGGCTGAGAAGAAGCTCTTACATAAGCTTCAACTGGTGCCATTCTTTTTTCAGAACCAAAAAATGGTACCAAAGAAGCATATTTACCTGCATTATCCATACATGAACCTAGGATGTGAGCAGAGGTTACAACCCCTTGTCCACCAAGCCCAGAAATACGCATGTTATATCTTTTTTTATCAGAAGCCATCTTAACTTACCTCTCTTTTCTTTTTAGATTCAACTTGAGCAAATAATTCTTTTGCTTCAGGTGTCATAAATTCTTCAAATGCAAAACGACCTTTTTCCATCTCTTTAGCATCTCTAAATACATCTGGAGTTGGGATAGAGTACTCAATGTTACAAGATGTATACACATGGATAAATGTTGGTCCAAGGTTTCTTGCTGCAAAAATTGCTCTTCTGATTGCTTTTGCTGCTTTGTTGATGTTTGTCGGAGACATTTTAACAACATACACACATCCAGCAGTAATTGCTAGTTGCATTGCAGGCATTTTACCAAAGTTTTTACCTTTTGGAGACATTTTAAGTACAGCACCTTCGATACTCATACCTGACTCTTGCCCACCTGTGTTTCCATAAACTTCATTGTCAAGCATGATAGTTGTAAATTTTTCACGTCTAAACCATGCATGCATAGTCATAGAAAAACCAATATCCATCATACCACCATCACCAGCGATAGTGATAACATCTTTTTTGATATCTGGGAATCTCAATCTAAATGCACGAGTCATACCAGATGCCATAGCATTTTGGTCACCGTAGTTACCATACACAAAAGGTACAGCAGCTTGAGAAATAGCAAGTCTACCACAACCCGCAGTCCCTATAGTTACTGTATTTTCAGGGTTTGGAAGTGATGCAAAGATGATTTTAATGTAGTAAGCCATCCAGCAACCAGAACACATTGGGTGTTCTTCAACTAATTCTTTATATGTACCCATGTTTTTCACGCCTACATCATTGTAGTCTTTTCCAAACGGGCCATAATCTACCAATTCGACATAATCTTTTGGAAGATATCTTTTAAATTTTGACGCTGGAACCATATATCTTAAACTCATAATTTATCCTTTTATGCTTGTAATGTTTCTGATTCCATGCCAAGAGCGTTGTAAATCTCTGTCATAATCAGTTCTACCGGTAATGTCATACCACCATATACTTTTGGACCATCAAAAACAATACCACCATTTGGAATCGCTGACCTAATTTCTTTAGCCAACCATCCAACGATGTTATGTTCAGGAACGATAACCGATTTTGCATCTTTCAATGCTTCACGAATCTCTGCTGTCGGCCATGGTCTGATACACTTAACTTTAACAAAACCAACGCTTAAACCTTCTTCTTCTGCATATCTGTTTGCTTCTCTAGCTTGTGCTGCTGCACAACCAGAAGCTACCAGCATCACATCTGAACCTGGGTTAATTACTTCAATTGGTCCATCAATATATTGATACACATATTTCATAGCTCTTTGGTTTGAATCCCAAATCTCTTGTTGCCATACTGAGTGAATCAAGTAAGACATAAAGTTTGACTTTTGAACTGGAGCATCTCTTTGAATTCTTGCTGGTGGTACTTCGTTATCCATTGCTGGCACTGGTGCCTTGTAAGGATCACATTCTAAATATGCAAGTTCTTCAGACATCATATTTACATACCCTTTGGCATGTGTTACAAAGAAACCTTCAGTTGATACTGACACAGGAATATAAACATCTACTTTTTCAGTAATAGCAAATGCTGCAAGCGTAAAGTCAAATGTATCTTGCTGATTTTCAGCATGAAGCATAACAATACCTGAATGCATCAAATATGCCATTTCAAGGTTATCTGGCTGGATAGAAAGTGGTGCATTGATAACACGTGTCAGTACACCAAGTACACAAGGAACTCTGTGTCCAGGCCATGAAACGATTGCTTCAAGCCCTCTAAGTAGTCCTGGGCCTGATGTTGCTGTAAACAAACGAACACCTGCTCTAGCAGCACCTGCGATTGCAGACATTGTGCCAAGCTCTTCTTCTGCTCTGTAGTACTCTTTAATGTGACCTTGTGCGTAAATAT
>CAZEUM010000105.1:0-4791 GCA_964514765.1 uncultured Sulfurovum sp. | reverse complement strand
CAACTAGTTTAGCCATACCGATATCGATAATCCAGTCATCAGCTTGAATTTCAGGGTACTCTTTAGCAATTTCATAAAATACTTTTACAAAAAGACCATCAGTTAATTTCATGATGTTATCTTTAATCATACAAGTAATTCTTTTTCTACCAAAAGCTTTTGCATATTCAAAAGCATATCTTGAAATTTTCTCACAACCTGGTCTAGTAATGATTTTAAGACATTGAGTTACTTCTGGAGTTTGTTGATGCTCGATTCCTGCATATAAATCTTCTTCATTTTCACGAATAACAACAACATCCATACCTGGGTAACGTGTTGGGATATATGGGTCATAAGAAAGTGAAGGACGTACATTTGAGTAAAGACCTAAAGTTTTACGAATTGTAACGTTAAGACTTTTGTATCCTCCACCTTGTGGTGTAGTAATAGGTGCTTTGTAAAGAACTTTATTTTTCTTGATTGAAGTCCATGCTTCTTCACCGATACCTGAAGTGTTTCCAGAAAGGTAAACTTGCTCACCAACCTCAATATAATCCCACTCAACATCAGCGCCTGCTGCTTCTAATACTCTAATACTCGCATCCATAATTTCTGGACCGATACCGTCACCAGGGGCTACTGTAATTCTTTGCTTTGCCATGTTAATTCCTTATTAATATAATTATTTTCTAAAAGCTTATGTCTTGAGAGCTTTTGCCTAAGTCTTGTACTCTTCTTTGAATGATAGAGAAGATTGAAGAGTTATTATATAGGATTAACTAAGTCTAGTCTGCACTATTTTAGATATTATTATACTCATTAATTGATTTAAAATTTATCCAAAGTTGTTATTTATGAAACAAAAAACCTTAGAAAGAAAAATAAACATCTCAAATGACTTGATGTATTACATCTATAAGCATATTGACACCTATATCAACCTGGATGAATTGGCACATGATTTTGCTATCAATAAGTTTTATATGCATAAAATATTTAAAGAAATTTTTGGCCGTAATATTTATGAAACGATTAAGTCTATACGACTTCAAAAAGCTTCAACACTTTTACTCTCCAATCACCATTCTACCATTTCCGATATAGCACTTTCTTGTGGGTATAGTTCACAGACTTCATTTACGCGTGTGTTTAAAGAACGTTTTTCTATGACACCTAAACAATGGCGACAAGGGGGAGCTGGGGAATACTCACAAAAGTTACTTTTATCTTCTAACTACGTCAGTATTTCTACAGCATCTTTTGAAGCAATCATCCCAGAGATTGTTAAAATGCCCCAAATGCGTGCATATTATATACGCCATAGAGGATATGAAGAAAATATACGCAGTACTTGGCAAAAATTACAAGCTTGGGTTTTTTCACATGATACGCAGGACTATACGTTAATTTCACTTTTTCATGATAACCCTGCTGTGACACCACTTATGGATTGTCAACATGTGGCTTGCTTGGTACTAGAGAAAAGCCTTAAAGAAGAAGATACTAGACTTCCTCAACTTAATATAACCAAAGGTGTTTTTGCAAAGTTTGATATAGAAGGAGAAAGAGGAGATCTTTTGAGGTTTATACACTGGGTGTATCATGAGTGGTTGCCTAAAAGTGATTATGGCACTACTACCAAACCACCTTACGCTATTTATAGAAAACATCATCTTTTAAGTAAAGATGAAAAGTTTGACATGAGTTTTTATCTTCCCATTTTATTTTAAAACTTTAGTGTTGATGCCTCTTGAGTACTTTTACCTCTGAAAGATAAACCATCATACTATAGTTGTCATATTTTTTTGTATCAGAAATAAAATTGTAGATTTTTTTTGCTAATGTGTCATCTAAAATGAGTTCAATTTGTATATTTGTATCATTCATCCATGCACCACTTTTAATACCAGCACCACCTTTACCTCTAGCCTCGATGATAGTGTAACCCTCTACACCTAAATTTTTTAAATCATGTAAGATACTTTTTTCTAAGTTTTGTTCTGTGATGATGGTCATCATTACTTTAGTAGCAGTTTCCATGTTATGCTCCTATATACATTTGTGCCATTTTATAGTAGAGTGGTATACCTATAATGACATTGAATGGGAAAGTGATTCCCAAAGATGCTGTGAGTGAAAGTCCTGGGTTGGCTTCGGGTAGTGCTATACGTACGGCAGCGGGTACTGCAATGTATGAAGCAGATGCTGCCAAAATCATGAGTAGTAAAGCACCACCTAGAGAAAGACCCATAAATCCTGCAAACATTACACCAATTCCTGCGGCTATGACTGGGAATACAATACCAAAACCTAGTAAAAATAACCCATATTGTCTCAGTAGGCCTATTTGACTGGCGGCAACTATACCCATTTCAAGCAAGAAGAGAGCTAACACACCTTTAAACGGTGCAAAGAAGAAGCCTTCAAAAATGAGATGTAGTTTGTCACCAGCAGCCCAACCTATAAATAATCCGACCAATAGAAGTACTATACTTTTAGCTAAAAAGGCTTCTTTTGCCATTTCTCCCCAATTGGTTTCTTTACTAATGCCTTTTGCTAAGATTATTCCAACAACAATGGCTGGTATCTCCAATACTACTAAATAAAGTGGAATATGTGATTCATAGCTTATATTCATAGTCTCCAAAAAAGCAAGACCTACTGCGTAAGTACCCACGCTCACGGAGCCATAATGAGCGGCAATGGAAGAGGCATCAACCCTAGAAAATTTACCTACCCAATAAAGAATAGGGAATGCTAATAATGGCAAAAGAATACCCATAGCAAGAACGCTTCCAATACCACCAATAAGGTCACCAATATTTTGTTTGGAGAGTTCTATACCTCCTTTTAAACCAATGGTAATGAGTAACATAATGCTTAAAAACTCGTAAATAGCTGAGGGTAGTTTAAAATTTACCTTCATAAGACTAATAGCAAAACCTGCGATAAAAAACATAACTACGGGATCAAGAACCATAGTGAACCTCCAAATAATTTAAATTGATAGTTATTGTTACATATAAATCTAGCAAGAGTAATTAATTATAGATGTTTATTTGAGATAATAAGGAAATAAGTTACATATGTAAACAAAATTGTACTAACTGGGTTATACTTTCTTTCTTACTTTGTTTGTGAGTAAATACTTAAGTTCCTTAATGTCATTACGCAAGCTTTGTATTTCGATTTTTATAGCGTTATTTTCACCGTGTACTTCTTCTATAATATGCGTTTCACTGTGTTTTTTTTCATCAGCATTCATCTCATTCATGGCATCTACTACTATAGCTATGATAAGATTGACAATAATAAAGGTAGCTAAAAATATAAAAGGCACAAAAAACACCCATGCCAAGGGATACACTTCCATGACAGGACGTACTATGCCCATAGACCAAGACTCTAGTGTCATGATTTGAAAGAGCGTATAAAAAGACTCCCCTAAAGTACCAAACCATTGAGGAAAGTCATCTCCAAAGAGTTGTGTAGCCATAATGGCAAAGATATAGAAGAACAAAGTTAATAGCCCTGCGATAGAGGCTATGCCAGGAATAACTGAAAGTAATGCCATAATGATTTTTTTCATTTGAGGTACAACGGTTATAAGTCTAAAGAGCCTAAGTACTCTTAGAATTCTAAATATTTCAAATCCTGCCGTACTAGGTACTAGAGATATAGCTACAATAATAAAATCAAAAATAGACCATGCATCTTTAAAAAAAGCAGCTCGGTGAACATAAATTCTTAAAAGTATTTCTATGCTAAATATACTAAGTACAAAGGTATTAAAAAGTTCAAAAAATGTTTGGTATGTGTAGGAAAGTTCTTTGGATGTTTCCATACCCATTGTGATACCATTTAGAATAATAAGAAGCATAATAAAGTTTTGAAATTTTTTACTTCCTACAAAACTTGCTAGTAAAGGTTTTATGTTGCTAGTCATGATTAAGTTTATCCTTGTTCTTTTGGTTTAAGTTGTAAGGCAGAATTATATGCAAATTATGTAAACAATACAATAAATTATATGCTGTATAATAAAAGATATTCACTATTCATGTCCCTCTTTATGATATAATTTAATAAATAAAGGAGACGCAATCGAATACTACACACCTATACATTTCATACTAACCTATGCACTTATATTACTTGGTGGGCTACTTGTTTTTACAGCCATTGGGCATATCCTTTACCAAAAAAGATCTCCTACAAGTATGATATCGTGGATGATAGCTATTTTGTTTATGCCTTTTATTGCGGCGCCTCTTTATTTTATCATTGGGACGCGTAAGCGTGAGTCTAAATATAAAAAAGAGTATGTATCTTTTCATGAAAAGAGTATTGATAATCCTTATGTTCTAAAAAATACAAACAATGAATTTCAAAACTTATTAGAGAAAAATGGCATACCCCCTGCGACTTCAGGAAACAGCTATAAGCTTATAAGCGATGATGTTGAGGCTTACGAGACAATGATACAAGAGATAGAAAATGCGAAACATAGCATTGATATTTGTACCTATGTATTTGAATTCGATGAAACAACTAAGGTCATTTTAGAAGCACTAACAAAAAAAGCAAAAGAGGGGGTGAGGGTACGTTTGCTTATGGATCTTATTGGCTCACTTGGTGCTAGTTTTTCTCGCAAAGGGTTTAAAGAGCTTAAAAATGCTGGAGGGGAAGTGGCTTTTTTTATACCTATTTTAAAAAGACCTTTTCAAAACTATATCAATTTAAGAAACCATAGAAAGATTGTAACTAATCACCCCCTCTAAAAAAGAGAATTCCCCTGCACCACAGAAACAA
>CAZEUM010000104.1:0-4805 GCA_964514765.1 uncultured Sulfurovum sp. | reverse complement strand
TTAATGCTAGAATTGTGGTTCAGGGTATTCGTTAGAGATGCGAATTCGCCTATTTTAATTATAGCCTTTTTAGGCATTTGGTATTATATGAGGGTATTTCCTCACTTCGTTCACAGCAGTGCTGATTTAACTTTGCATTCGAGTGGTAGACTTGTGACATATGTTTAATCCTTTTTGTTAAAAGATTTCATATGGTATCAAGCTATTACTTTTGGTTTAACTGAAATGGTATAACGTGGTGAGACTTGACATATAATTACTGCGATTATACATTTTTTAGGTAAAAATTGAATATTGGAGCTTCCCTTTATAACTTAGATAAACTTTTTGCTATAATATAGTCAATACTATAAAAGACATAAGGAATAACCGTGCAAAAAGAGCCGATGTTAAGACAGACGTACGTAAAACTTTCAGAAGAATTAGAGCAACTAAAGAGCGTTGAGAGAGGTGTTATTGCACTTGTAATTGATGAAGCAAGAGCGCAAGGTGACTTAAAAGAAAATGCAGAATACCATGCTGCAAAAGATGAACAAGGGCTTATGGAAGCACGCATTACTGAACTCACAGATGTTGTGGGGCGTGCACAGGTAGTAGAACCCTCTAAGCTTGCCCATGAACGTATTTCTTTTGGTTCAACCATACAGTTGACAGAGCAAAACACAGAAGAAGAACTTAGCTACACCATCGTGGGAGGGCAGGAGTCTAACCCTAGTAAGGGGCTTATCTCTATACAGTCTCCTATGGCTAGAATACTCTTAGGTAAAGAAGAGGGTGATGAAGTGTCATTGACATTGCCCACAGGTAAAAAGACCTTTGACATTGAAGAAGTGTCTTATAAAGAAATAGTATTAGATTAAGAGGTTTTACATGATTAAAGTAGGAATTGTAGGTGCTAGTGGTTACACAGGGCTAGAGTTGGTAAAGATGCTAATCTCACATAATGGTTTTGACTTAACATATCTTGCTACAACTCAGGGTGACACGATGATAGAACAACTGCACCCCTCACTGCTAGATGTCATAAGCCTAGCTGTAGAAAAAGCAGATGTCGAGCAGGTAGCAGAACGTTGTGAACTTGTTTTCTTAGCACTTCCTCATAAAACTTCTATGGGGTTTGCCAAAGGTCTTTTGGACAAAGGGCTAAAGGTAGTGGATCTCTCTGCTGATTACCGTTTAGACCTTGAAACTTATGAAGAGCATTACTGCGAACATGAGGATGTTGAGCATTTAGAAACTTCTGTGTATGCACTCATAGAGTACTATAGGGAAGAGTTAAAAACAACAAAACTTGCAGCAAGTCCCGGGTGTTATCCTACGGCTACACTGCTTGGTATTTTGCCTTTTATCCCTTATATTGATGCAAATGCACCTCTGTTTGTAGATGCTAAGTCTGGTGTGAGTGGTGCAGGTAAAAAACTAAGACAGATGACAAATTTTGTAAATATGAATGACAATATATTTGCCTATAATCCCCTCAAACATCGTCATGCACCAGAAATTGCGGAGAAAATAGAAAAAATATATGGAAACAAAATTAATGTGAATTTTGTACCCCATCTCATCCCTACAACACGGGGTGAATTAGTTTCTGTTTATGCCATATTAAAAGAAGATATTGACCCGATGGAAGTGTTAAAAAAACATTACGCTAATGACCCTTTCATCCGTATACGTGAAAGACCTGTAGACATAAAAAGTACAGCAGGAACACATTTTTGTGACATTTTTGCAGCAAAAAATGGAAATGCTTTGTTTGTAAGTTCGGCTATAGACAACTTACTGCGTGGGGCATCTTCACAAGCATTAGCTGCTGCGAATTTGATGTGCGGATATGATGAGGGGATGGGATTACCTGCAATTCCGTATACGCCTTGATTAAGTATCATAGTAAATAATATGATAAGTCTAGAAGAAGGTGCAATATTTATCGCTGATTCCCATTACCCTCATCATGGTGATGCTTTTTTAGTCTTGCTTCAAAAGCTAGAGTCTGGAGAGCTTGAAACGCCTCAACTCTTTTTAATGGGTGATAATTTTGATCTTCTCTTTGGATACAATGCTTATATTCAAACTTTTTCTTCTGAAGCGATTATCTTACTTCAAAACCTTTCAAAAAAAATAGAAATACATTATTTTGAGGGGAACCATGATTTTTGTCTTAGTAAATTATTTCCTGACATACATATATATAGTAGAGAGCAACAACCTGTGATTTTTCTCTTGAAAGAAAAAAAAGTTGCAATTTCACATGGCGACAAGTATGCAACAGGATTTGGATATGACCTTTATTGCAAACTATTACGCAATAAAATGACATTAACACTTTTAAGACCTTTTGGAAAAACTATTATAGACCATCGTATGAAAAAACTTTCTCAAAAACACATTTGTAAATATTTTCATGGTTTTGAAAAAAAAGTAGAACAGATACTTAAAAACTATAAAGAAGTTGATTTTGTGATAGAAGGACATTTCCATCAGTCGAAAATTATGGGAAAATATGTTTCTTTGCCTTCACTGGCATGCCAACAGTTATTTGGGATGATAGACAAGGGTATTATTGTTTTTAAAAGCCTCTAATGGTTTACTTAACACTATTTACGGTTGCTTTTCTCTCTGCAACGTTGCTACCCTTGGGAAGTGAAGCTTTACTGCTTTATGATATATCTCAAAATTATTCTCTATGGCTATTGTGGAGCATTGCAACACTGGGCAATACCTTAGGCTCTATGTTAAACTATTGGTTTGGCTTAAAAGGTGAAAGCTACCTTGAAAGAAAAGGACATTTGTCAGAAAAAAAGATGAATAAAGCGAGAGATTTTTTTGCTAAATATGGAGGGTGGACACTATTTTTGTCATGGGTTCCTATTGTTGGAGATCCTTTGACTTTTGTAGCAGGTGTTTTGCGTTATAATTTCAAATATTTTATTGTCATTGTGGTTATTGCAAAAGGTCTGCGTTATGCAGTTGTCATCTTTTTAGCCAGTTCTTTGTCGGTATAAAACGAACCAAATGGAATAATAGACAATATAGAATAAAGAGCAGTCTCTTTTCCTGTAAAACCAGCTTCTTTTTTGGCTTCAATAATTTGGTAGATGAAAGCAAAAACAAGCAATCCATGGGTCATACCAGCAATCTTGGTAGCTATTGGTATATCAAACATATACTTCATAGGCATTGCGATAAACAGTAAGATAAGAAAGGAATAACCCTCTATTTTGTTAATAAACTTAAACTTTTTTAATTCAGACATAATGTCTCCTGATTTTATTTTGCAAGAGTATAACCAAAGATGTTTAACAATAGAATTTTTAAGGTATAATTTTTGTACAAAAATATAAGGAAAATATATGGAAAATGAAAACAAAGAAATTCAGAAAATATTATCTTATGATTTTAATATTATAGAGATAGTTAAAGCAGGTTTTACACAAATAAATGGAGTTAAAGCACCTTTTGTCATTGCAACTATTATATATACAATAGTTACAGTTATTTTGCACTTAGTGCTAGCAATGGTATTTCCTACAGGTACTAGCGAAGAACCAAATCATCTGAATCAACAGATTATAGCAATCTTAAGTTACCCTGTGTTGATGCCACTCATGGTTGGTATTATGATGATGGCCATTGGTTTTAGTCGTGGAGAAGAGATACATTACAAGTCTATTTTTAACTACTATCATTTAACAGGAAAACTGTCTTTAGCAGGTATTCTTATTTATATTCTTACGATTATTGGCATTATGTTCTTAATTCTTCCGGGCATCTATTTGACTATTGCTTATGTATTTACTTTGCCGCTTATAGTAGATAAAAATATGGGTGCATGGGAAGCGATGGAACTTTCGAGAAAAACAGTTACCCAACACTGGTTTAAAGTTTTTGGACTTATTTTATCACTCGGGTTCATTATATTTTTAGGGGCTATACCGTTGGGAATTGGGCTGATATGGGCAATTCCCTTAATCTTTGTAACTTTATATGCTTTGGCATATCCTGTTATGTTTGACGGAAATCAAGACTAATTTTAAACATAAATGACTTTTGTCATTTATGTTTTCATCCTATTAACTCTGCACACAAGTCAAAGCGATTATGTGTCATTAAATGTATTTTTCCATGTTCTTTCATCACATCATCAAAAATAGCTTTAGAAAGATTAAATCCTACTTCTCTTTCTTTTTCTATGCCATCCATCGCGGCAAGGTTCATTTCGTCTATGATGGTTTTTGGTACAGAAATACCAGGTACTTTGTCGTCTATGAAAGTGGCAGTTCTAGCAGAGACTATAGGAAACTGCCCAAGAACTAGCTGTGCATCTTTAGCAGTGTCTCTAATGCTAAGCCCTTTGGCTTCTTCAAAAATCTCTAAAAGTTCTTTGGCATTTTCTATATCGTAAACAGGTTGAGTGATGATAGCACGTGCACCATAGTTTAATTTTTTAACCATACGTTTTTTAAGTGAATTCATGCTTTTTGCATGTGAATTACTCACAGCAAAAGGGTAGATGGGTTTTGGTGCAGGTTTGAGGGCTTTATTTGAGTAGTCTACACCATTGTTTAAACGGTAGATGATGCTTAAAAGCAGGGTAGAGTCACGTTCCACGACACCTTTTACCCCTGGTTGGTCTGAAAATTTTGCAGGGTCACCTGTAAGAGCTAAGATGCATCTTAAGTCAAAATCATTTGCCCCTAAGAGTGTAGACTGCAATGATAGTTTGTTCTTGTCTCTCATACTCATGGTGGCAATAACAGGCTTGTTAAACTCTTGTTGTATTTTAATGGCAGAAAGTACGCCAG
>CAZEUM010000103.1:0-4824 GCA_964514765.1 uncultured Sulfurovum sp. | reverse complement strand
AAATTTGCCTCTGCAATTGCTGCTAGAGGTTGGAGACGTTTTGGGAAATACTTTGTGCATCCTATCTGTTTTGCTTGTAGTGAATGTAAGAGCATCCGCGTTGATGTGAAAGATTTTAAAGCCACAAAATCACAAAAAAAATCTTTTAACCGTAACAGTGAAACAAAAGTCATCGTACAAAAACCTACTATGACACAAGCACACATTGACCTTTACAACAAGTATCATGCCCATAAAAGTGGAACTGATGACTGGCAACATCGAAATATTTCACAAAGAGAATACCACGAAAATTTTGTAGATGGTGCTCATGATTTTGGTAAAGAGGTACTTTATATTGTTGATAATAAACTTGTAGGTGTTGATCTTATTGACATACTAGATGATGGTATCTCTTCTATCTATTTTTATTATGACCACGACTATGCCCGTCTTTCTTTAGGTACCTACTCTCTACTCTACCAAATACAACTTGCAAAAACATTTGAACTCCCTTGGATTTATTTGGGCTACTGGGTAGATGGCTGTAAATCTTTTGAATATAAAGAAAATTTTCAACCCCTAGAGATTCTTGATGATTTTCCTACTGTCTCCAAAGAACCCTTATGGGAACTGTGGGACAAACCCAAATACATTCCCTAAGAATCCTAGTGTATGAACCAATGAAAACTGAAAATATCTGTGCCTACCTACCAAGCAAAAGCATGCAAATGAACTCCAAAAAAGTAGAAAATGTTTCTATAGGATTTGCTACTTCCGTAACACAAAGAGGGTGGATACGTTTTGGAAGAAAGTTTCTTTACCCCAGCTGTGTAGATTGTACAGAATGTAAAAGTATGCGCATAGATGTAAAAAATTATAAATACTCAAAGTCCCAACGTAAAATAATAAACAGAAATGAAGAAAGCAAAATTGTCATACAAGAGCCTAGTATTACACAAGAACGCATCAATCTTTACAACAAGTACCATAACTACAAAGCACAAAGAGATGGCTGGAATCATAAAGATATCTCACAAAAAGAATATTATGAAAACTTTGTAGATGGTGCCTATGACTTTGGTAAAGAGTTACTCTATTTTATAGATGACAAACTCGTAGCTGTTGACCTCATCGATATTTTAGATGATGGCATAAGTTCTGTCTATTGTTATTATGACCCTGATTATCCACGTTTTTCTTTAGGGACGTATTCTTTACTTTATGAAATTAAACTTGCCGAAATGTTAGGGCTTGACTGGGTCTACCTAGGCTACTGGATAGATGGATATAAAGCTTTTGAATATAAAGAAAATTTTCAACCCATTGAGATACTTGAAGGCTACCCAAATATTTCTGAAAAATCGCAATGGAAACCTTGGAATAAACAAAAAACTGGACTATAGTTTTCTGCACCACTTCAAAAATAGTCTATCTGCATTTACGCGTTTGTCTATCTCTTTTTTTTCTACTATATGTTCGGCTAAGTAATGAGCCATCCAGGGAGCAAAAACGAACCCTCTGCCTCCAAGTCCATTAAAAACATATAAGTTTTCAACATATTTCAATTCTGGCTTTGCCCCTCTGGTGATTTTAGGATAATGTTCTAACATGTAAGGCACATCTATAATCTTGCCTACTAAAGGAAAGTAGTCTTTAGACCCTGCCCTCATCCCACAAAAGACAACTTTAAGCTCTAAATCTGACGTATCTATGAGTAAAGAAGCTTTCTCTTTGAGACTTAGGGCTTGTTCTTCCTTGCAAGGCATTGCATTGTTAACTTCTTTTTCATGTGTAGCACCTAGTTTTATGATGCCACCCACATTCGCCCCCACAGACATGGCTTGATGCATACTCACTCTTAAGTCTAGCTTCGTGCTAAAGTCTCCACGTGTTCCCCAAGTTCCTTTTATACCCATATAACGCAAGTCTGCTAAGTTGGACTCGTGTCCTGTGGCTAGTATGATATTTTTGGCTTTAAAGTCAGCTATGCACCATAGTCCATCTTCTTTTCCAATCTCAGTAACTACATACCTTATAACTTCAATATCTTTGAGTAAGAAATGACAAACCTCAACTGCATCACAATCTCCAGCCTCAGGAAAATAAAAACTATCAAACTCACTCTGTATGCCTAGCTCATGAAGTTTCTCTTTGCTGTAGTTTTCATATCTGCTATCGTTAAACTTTTCATACTCTGCAAACTTACTAGCATCACCTTCATCTTTAGGTATGCGTATCACCCCTGTTTGATGAAAGTACTCTGGACAAGTGCAGAGATAAAAATCTTTTGCATACTCAAAAGCTTCATTGGTCAAGGTTTGAAGAGCTGAACCTTTCCCTATCTTAGGAGATACAAAAGCCCCAGCAGCCCCAGAAGCACCAGAAGCTATGCCATTTTTATCTAGTACTAGTACTTTTTGATTTTTTTGTGTAAGGGTGTAAGCAAGTGTAGCACCTGCTATACCTGCTCCGATGATGATGCTGTCGTAGGGTTTAGGCATCTACACTCACTTTAATTATTTTAGCTATAATAGCAAATAAGACCCAAAAAAGGATTGAGTATGCAAACCATACAGTTTGATATTGAAGACAGTAAATTACATACATTCTTAACACTCATGGAAAACCTAAAAGAAGGTATGATAAAAAATCTAACAGTCTCTCATGACAATAAATTAGATGAAGAGTTTGTAGCTTATATGAAAACTTCACAGTTTAAAAAAGACAAGGAGATGCTACAGCAAAGGCTAGCAGATATAGAATCAGGGAAAACTACGTGTATCCCTTGGGATGAAGGTTTTGATGAGTTAGATGATTTTATACATAACGCATTATGAAAATCATAAAAGACCCAAAATTCAACGAGGAATTCAATACAATCCTACGATTTATAGATCTTGACAGTAAACCAAGAGCCATTAACTTCAAAAATGAACTTATCTCTAAAGTCAAGGATTTACCCTACATGCCCTATAAATACCGAAAATCTCACTACTTTGAAGATGTCAACATTAGAGACTATATATTCAAGGGGTATGTTATACCTTATAAAGTTGATATAGATAAAAACACGCTTTTTATTTTGGGTATTGTCAAATACAAAGAAAGCCTAAAAACCTGAACTATTAACCCCCTAACTAAACAGTCAAATATTATGCTAAAAAATGGTATAATATCCTATGAAAAAACGAGACGCAAGAACACTAAAAATATCAGCACAACAAGAATTAAGAGAACGAGGTGTGAAGATGAGAGAATCAGGCATGAGTTATCAAGATATAGCTTATGTACTTGATGTTCATCACACTACAGTATCAACATGGTATGCCAAATATAAAAGAGATGGAGAAGAAGGAGAAAAAAAGAACCTAAGTCCTAAACAAGAAGAAAAACTCATCAAACGGCTTATAGACAGTACACCTAAGCAACTAAAGTTTAAATACGTACTATGGACAAGAGAAGCCGTAAAGAAACTTATCAAGCATGACTGTGATATAGATATGCCTATATCCACAGTAGGTAAATATCTTCAAAGATGGCAGTTTAGTTCACAGATACCTATAAAGAGAGCCTATGAACGTAGTGATACAAAGGTACAGGCATGGCTAAAAGAAGAGTATCCCTCCATAGAGAAACAAAGCAAAAAAGAGAATGCAGAGATACAATGGGCTGAGAAACAAAGGAAACTTATGACTAGATGTCATAAGGCAAACTTTGTGCGTACTGCCTCCATGTTTTTGCCCTCAACAATAAAAGGTTATGCCCCTAAAGGTAAAACACCAGTAATGGAACATACAGCTAAACGTTTTAAAATAAATATGATTTCAAGTATCAGCTCAAAGGGTTGCTAACTATTTTAAGCATGAAAAGATTGCTTATGCTGCGGGGTGAGGATTTGGCTGTTTAGTTAGTGCCGTAATAGATGTAATTCATAAGAAGTCGGGTGTAAACATGAGAAAAGAGACTTTCCATAACAGTATTTTAGATGCCTTCTATCACAATGGTCTACTTGTAGGAGACATTAAACTTTCGAACAAACAAAGCCATCTTTTCCTGACTTCACCCATCCACAGCACAAAAATATGCTTCAAAATCTGATATTTTCCATCTCAATCAGATGAATCCGACAGCCTCCTAGCAGGCCCCTAGCTTTCATTTTCCTTACTAGTTTCTTCCTGCTACTGATGTAGGAATAAGGATGGGTGATTGAGTACTGCCAATTCCAAGTTGCCCAAAATCATTGCGTCCCCAAGCCCAAAGAGTACCGTCAGATTTGATGGCTAGGCTGTGAGCGAATCCTGCACTTACACTTCTCCATAGATTGGCTGATTCTATTGGCAGAGGACGATTTGTGTCAGTTCTAGTCCCATCTCCAAGTTGCCCATGATTATTGCGTCCCCAAGCCCAAAGGCTAGCGTTATCTCGGATGGCTAGGCTGTGCTCGGTACCTGTACTTGCACTGCTCCAGAAAGTACCTGCTCTTATAGGTACAGGGCTGTTTTTTTGGTCAGTAGTACCATCTCCAAGTTGCCCAGAACTATTTAATCCCCAGGCCCAAAGAGTACCGTCAGATTTGATGGCTAGGCTGTGATTGGCTCCTGCGTTTACACTACTCCAATAGAGTGCATTGATACTAACGGTGATATCTGTCGTATTTGTACCATTGCCAATCTCCAATACAGCGGTATCTGTTTGATTGCTTTCCTCTGTTTTCATGTAGGTCAACACCTCACCGTTTACTTCAAAAGCACCAAAGATGCCTTGTGTCTTGACTCTTGCTGTTAGTTCAACATTTGAAGTATCATTTGCATTTGATGCATTTGATTCATTCTTCCAGTTTAT
>CAZEUM010000102.1:0-4841 GCA_964514765.1 uncultured Sulfurovum sp. | reverse complement strand
TAACTCTTTTAGCAACATTCACGTTAAGAAGTTGCCAAAAAAGTTCAAATTCATTATCTTTTGCTAAGTAGTCTACTGCTGACTGTTCAGAACATTGTGTATATCCACAGGTCTCTTTAAGAACTTTCATGACTTTGAAGTTATCTTCTGGGTTAATATGAAGTACCAATTGCCCTATTTCTATATAAGACTTTTTTACATCTTCACCCATAGCATTCAAAACATCAGAAAAATGTGTACCTTCTTCTACTTTCTCTCTTGGCACAGAGGGAACAACATGAAATCTATCTGTATAGTAGGCTTTTTTTTGGACGTTGTCTTTTGGAGTGTATTTTCTCATAAACATATTCCTTTCTGAGCAAAGCCCATAAAGAATTCTTCATCAGAGTGCTCAAATGACTGGTCATTTTTTAATATATTGTTTAAAATTATCTTCATTAAATTAACCTCGCTCTTTTACCTGTTTGATTTGTCAAA
The DNA here is from genome assembly GCA_964514765.1 of uncultured Sulfurovum sp. Classification (GTDB taxonomy): domain Bacteria; phylum Campylobacterota; class Campylobacteria; order Campylobacterales; family Sulfurovaceae; genus Sulfurovum. The sequence goes on along the minus strand of CAZEUM010000102.1, from coordinate 4,364 downwards.
TCTTGTTTGGTATTTTTCTTCATATCTGCAGACTCTCTACGTATCTTTTTCTGAAGCATCATCATCGCATACTGTAATGTTTCAGGACGTGGTGCACAGCCTGGCAAGTAAATATCTACAGGGATAATTCTATCTACACCTTGCACTGTTGCATAAGTGTTAAACATACCACCTGTGTTGGCACAGGAACCCATAGAAACAACCCATTTTGGTTCAGTCATCTGGTCATATAAACGTCTTGCAAATTCAGAGTGCTTCTTAGACAGCGTACCTGCCAATATCATGACATCTGCTTGTCTTGGAGACGCTCTAAAAATAGTTCCCATTCTGTCAAAGTCATAACGAGAAGCACCCGATGCCATCATTTCAATTGCACAGCATGCTAGTCCGTAAGTAAGTGGCCAAAGTGAATTTGAACGCCCCCAGTTTACTAGTTTATCTACCGAAGTTAATGCTATTGGCAAACCTGCCGAAGAGGTATAATTTACTTGATGCTGTGCCATTCAAGTGCTCCTTTTTTCCATGCGTATACGTATCCGATTGTAAGTAATGATATAAAGAGTAACATCTCTACAAAACCAAACCAACCAAGCAGTCTAAAGTCAATTGCCCAAGGGAACATAAAGATAATCTCTACATCAAACAAAATAAACAGTAGAGCTATCAAATAGTACTGTGTTGATATTGTATTAGGTTGTTTAGTAACTTCTGGTCCACACTCGTAAATACTCAATTTGAGCTTTTCTGTATCGAGTCGTGCCATTTTACGCGATACCAATCGTGCTATCCACAATGTTGCAGAAAATGCTACTGATGTTAAGATGAATAAAACAAATACACCAAAATACGGATGTTCTGTAATTACATGAGTCATATTAATCCCTTATTTTTATTCTTTATGAAAATTTTCACTCTTTATCAAATAAATAGAATTTTCAGAATATTCATTCTATAATATCTGAAAGATAATTAAAAGCTTTTGGGTCTTGCTATGCATTAGGTGATAAGTTTGCGTATGTAACCATGTGAAACAAAGCAAAAGTTGCTACAATATCAATATAAATTATTATATATAATAAGGAATTATTGCTTATGATTCACCTTAAAAAGCTTACAAATACACTCTATTATATTGCCATGGCAGGCATGATTTTTTGGTTTGCCTACTCCAAAGGCTGGATTTTTGTCAACTTTAGCTCTATAGATGCAAAACAAGCCATACATTTATTGGAAAATGATGACAACGTTAGCCTGCTTGATGTTAGAACCATAGAAGAATACAAAGAAGGTCATTTACCTGATGCAACCCTCATCCCCCTGTATGCCCTAGCAGATAACCTAGGCATGCTTAAACAAGACAAAAACAAAAAGATTATCGTTTACTGTAGAACAGGAAGCAGGTCAGTCTCTGCTTCACGTATTTTGGAGAAAAATGGATTTACCCCACTCAATGTTAAAGGGGGGATATTGTCTTTACAGGCTACTGGAATTGTACCTGTTAAAGCATCAAGTCTTTCCTTAAGTTCATCTTTGATGTAGAGTTTCATCATCTAATCTAAGTTTTCTTTCTACTTTTTTACATCCACTTAGGGACTTATATTTTCAGGTGTAATACCACGAGATACAAGTGTATCTCTGGCAGCTATTTCATGCTGTTGATTTATTGGAATTTATCGCAAGTTGAATACTTGAATCTCTAAATTCTTTCATATATTTACTATTTCTCATCTTAGGAAGAAGAGCTTGAGGAATGTTACGAAAATTGAGTTAAAAAAGTAGCAGATTTTTTTAAAACTTAGTTTTGTGCGTTTGCCACATAATATCGGATTTAACACACTTAGAAAGAATGGATATAGAGGCAATATTACGCCTCTTGAATCACTTAGAAATGAGCATAACAAAAACTATGCTAACTTCTTAAAGAAATTATGGATTTCCCCTCTTGTGTTCTTGATAAAAAGTTCAATCAGTTTATTAAAGGGTGGGTACCATGTTGGTTTAGTGACCATTTTATTTTGGGCTGGGTATAGTTGAAAATTTCAACATCTTTTCCATCCCTATGGCTTCATCTCTTCCGTAAACGATGATTTTACGATCTACTTCTATTTCGCTGTCAGATATCTTGTCTTTGTAGTCTACAAAATTTAGTATGTGTTTAATGGCGTTAGTACGTGCTCTTTTTTTATCATTACTTTTAACTATCGTCCATGGGGCTTTGTCAGTGTGTGTAGCACTTAACATCATGAACTTTGCCAGAGTATACTCGTCCCATAAACGTTGAGATTCTTTGTCTACTGGTGAGAGTTTGTATTGTTTTAAAGGGTCTGTTTCTCTTGATTTAAAACGTTTAGCCTGTTCATCTTTGGAGACAGAGAAGTAAAATTTAAATATTTGTATGCCTTCTTCTACTATCATCTTTTCAAAAGAAGGTGCATCTTTTAAAAACTTATGGTGTTCTCGTTCTGTACAAAATCCCATGACAGGTTCAACCATGGAACGGTTGTACCATGAGCGGTCAAAAAATACAATTTCTCCCGCAGAAGGTAAATGGGCAACATAACGCTGAAAATACCACTCTGAAGACTCTTTTTCCGTAGGTTTCTCTAAAGCAACAACCCTAGCACCCCTAGGGTTCAAGTGTTCTGTAATACGTTTAATAGTTCCCCCTTTACCGGCAGCATCACGCCCTTCAAAGATCATAAGTATTTTAAGACCTTTTTCTTTGACATGTTTTTGAAGTTTTAAGAGTTCTACTTGAAGTTTAATAAGCTCTGCTTCATAGTCAATTTTACTTTGCTTCACCCAAATTTGCACTTTCCTATTCGTTGACTTTTGCTTATCATCCTTTTCCTTTGCTACTTTAATCTTTTTTTCTTTTTCTTTTGACATTGATATTTCCTTTATCCTGTAAATTTTCCACTTTTTGCACGTTGTGCTTCCATTATCTCCACCTCTCTTGCTCCAGATATAGCTACCTTTGGATTAAGTGAATAATCTAAGTCTTCATCTCTTCCCTCATAATCTACAGCATTTAAAATAGTCTTCAAGACTTCAAGTCTTGCTTGTTGTTTGTCATTAGAACGTATGACAGTCCATGGGGCATTGTGAGAATGGGTCTGCTTAATCATCTTATATTTAGTGTTTGTAAATTCATCCCAGCGTTCTTGGGCTTGCATGTCAATTTCACTTAGTTTCCATTGACGAAGTGGGTCCGTTTTTCTTCTCTCAAAACGTGCGGCTTGTTCTGCTTTGGTTACAGAGAAATAAAGCTTCACCATAATAGTCCCTTGCATAGCAAGGTCTTTTTCAAAACCTTTTACCCCTTTCATGAAGTCATCATATTCTTTCTTAGTACAAAAATCAAAGACAGATTCAACCATGGCACGGTTGTACCAGCTTCTATCAAAAAGTACTATCTCTCCACCTTTAGGAAAATGTTGGATGTATTTTTGGTAGAACCATTGTGTTTTTTGCTCTTCTGTTGGTTTTCCAAGAGCTACCACGCGGTAATGTTTTTCATTCATATAACGTGCCACACGACGTATTGTTCCACCCTTACCTGCTGCGTCACGTCCTTCAAAAAGGATAATCATCTTTTGACCTGTAGTTTCTAAATAATTTTGTAATTTAATTAGTTCAGCCTGATATGGTTTTAATGCTTGTTCATTTTGGTATTTTCTTGTGATTTTATTGTTTAAAGTTTTATTTTTTCGAGACTTTCTTGTCTTCTTATTTTTCTTAAATGTACGTATCAACTTATCTAGTGATACATTTTTACCATTTATATCAAAACTTACTTCTTTATTGTTTTTTTCTGTTTTTGAGTCATCAATCGTTACTTCTAATGTTTCTGATGTCTTTATGAGTTCTTTTTTTTCGTGCATAAATATCCTTTATAATTAATTTATAAACTATAGTAACAAAAAAAAATGTAAAAAAAATGTAATAGATAAAATATTTTAAAGAATAGGAATATTGCAACCAATCACCCCCAACCAAAACACATAATTACCCTTAGCGACAGCAAGCAAAGATTCAAATTCATTCAAGCTTCTTTTTCTGGAAGTGTCAAGAGATTTAAATTGTCCAGAGACTTTTAGCTTTACCTTGACATTCAAAAATGTGTTATACATCTTGATAGAAATCTATACCGTTCCATTTTGAGAAGTTCCCTTTCTCGTCTCTATTTCGATATAATGTCTCTCTTGTATGATGTGAATCTAAGGAAGATACTGATGGAGTTATTAAGGTTTAGATAAAATAATTCTAATAAATTCATAAAAATTTTAAAAGATATGAAGGTTTAACGCTGGCGAATTCGCATCTCTAACGAATACCCTGAACCACAATTCTAGCATTAATGC
>CAZEUM010000101.1:0-4897 GCA_964514765.1 uncultured Sulfurovum sp. | reverse complement strand
CATTGGTATATTCTTTAAATATTTTACGTAAATCTTCAATTTTGAGTGTGCTAGCATTCATTTCGTAAAAGGGTTTCTCTAGCTTAGTGGCTATAATGCGTGCTAAAGTGGTTTTACCACAGCCCGGAGGTCCAGACAAGAAAATATGAGGCAGTTTATCTGACAATATTAATTTGCGCAAAACAGCTTTTCTGCCAAGAAGGTGTGCTTGTCCTATGAAATCATCAAGTGTTTTAGGGCGGTATTTAAGTGCAAAGGTAGGCAAAGGCTAGTCTTTCTTTGTACGTTTCTTTTTGTCAAACTTCTTTTTGTCAAGTTTTTTATTGCCAAAAGTATTTGTTTTCTCTTCTTTTGCTTTCTTGTATGCCTTGTCTTGTTTATTGTCTTCTTCTTGCTTGAAGGCATTGGCTTTGTTTTTAATTTCTGCTTCTTTGTTGGCTCTTCTACGTTTCATAAATTTATGTACATCGTCGTATTCTCTTCGTGTGAAGTATCGTGTTTTATTTTCAGGAAGATTGTTGAGTTCTATGCCTCCAAAAGAAACACGTTTCAAGTCTAGTACTTTTGCTTCAAAGTGGGCAAAAAAACGTCTAAGCTCTCTGTTCTTCCCCTCTGTGATGGTGACACGAAGTTTTGTAAAGCTTTTGCCTTCGCCTCTAACTTCAAAATGTGCAAAAGGAGCAAACTCCATGCCATATATTTTTGATTTTTCATGTGCTCCTGCACGTGCATCATCAAGGACTAACCCTTCTTTCATGGCAGTCATCATTTCTTCACTTAGCGCTTTATCTATTTTTAGGTTGTAGGTACGGTCTAAGCCACTTTCCATAAGTGCCGTTGCGACCTCAGGAGAGTCTGTTAAGAGCAAAAGTCCTTCTGATGCATAGTCCAACCTACCTACGGGTACAAAATGTCTGTATTTGCCTGCAAGTTTATGGTATATTGTTGCGCGTCCCCTGTCATCTTTTTTGGTTACAAGTACACCTTTTGGTTTGTTATAGACGATAATGGTAAGTTCCGTACTCACTTTGACCTGTCTGCCTTTGACGTAGATGTAGTCATCTTCTTCTACTTCATAGGCAAAATCTTCTAAGGTTCTTTTATTGAGGGTGACTTCACCTGCTTCTATGAGCCTGTCAGCTTCTCTTCTGGAGTACTTTGTATTGTGTGATATATATTTGTTAAGTCTCATGTTTTCCTGTCTTATTTACTTTTAATGCCAGCATTGACTAAATCATGTATATGTAATACACCAATGATTTTATTGTCGTGACTGGTAATGGGGAGAAGTTGTATTTTCCCCTTTTCTATGATTTCAAGTGCTTCACTGGCAAGTAGTTCTGTATTTGCGTAACGTGTAGGCTCTGTATTTGCATAGTCTATGGCCAAATAATCTAGGCTAAAGCTATCCTGCATAAGGGCGCGTCTTAGGTCTCCATCACTTAAAAGTGCAATAAAAGTACCTAATGCATCTACTATGAGTACTGTACCTAGTTTGCCCTCATTCATACTAACAATAGCATCTTTTAAAGTTGTTTTTGTACTGATGATGGGTAAATCTTCTGTTCTCATCAAGTCTTTAATTTTTACAAAAAGTTTTTTACCCAATGCCCCTCCTGGATGGAAAGAAGCAAAATCCTCTTGCTTAAACCCTCTTTTCTGCATAAGGCAGATAGCTAATGCATCACCTAATGCCATAGTCAATGTAGTTGATGTAGTGGGTGCTATGCCTAGAGGACAGGCTTCTTTTTCTACAGAAATATCTAGAAAAACATCTGCGTACTTCCCCAAGGAGGATTCTTCATGGGCGCTAAGTGCTAGAAGAGGGATGTTAAAGCGTTTAATATGAGGAAGAATTTTTGTGAGTTCTTCACTCTCTCCACTAGAGCTAATTGCAAGAAGGGCATCTTCTTTGTCTATCATTCCTAAGTCTCCGTGTAGGGCTTCTGTGGGATGTAAAAAGAAAGAAGAGGTACCAGTACTTGCAAAAGTAGCAGCCATTTTAGCTCCTACTAGACCAGATTTTCCTACACCTGTAATAATCAATTTCCCTTTAGTATGAAGTATGAGTTCAACAGCATCAAGAAAGTTTTTATCTAGGCGTGCAGCTGCGCTGTTTAGTGCATCTGCTTCACTGCGTAATGTTTCTTGTGCAATCTTTATAAGATTCATGTCTCTACTTTAGGTTTTGATAGAGGATTATAGCATAATCACTGCCTAAATGGCAGAAATTATTTAGACTATAAATATAGTAGGGATGATAAGTGGATATCTCTTTTTTGTACGCACTACGTGCTTTCTCACCACTGCACGTATGTCATTTTCGATATCTTTGTGGTTTTTAAGCGCCTCAGGTTTCATATTTAGCAACATGTTCTCAAGCATTACTTCTATTTCTTTTTGGAATTTTTTATCATCTTTGTCTGGTACAATTCCGTGTGTTGTGATTACAGGTTTACCTACAACTTTTTGCTTACTTTGAGAAATTTGTGCAACGATATTGATGATGCCATCTTCTGCAAGTTTTTGTCTGTCTACAACAACATCATTTTCAATAGTCATATTGTTTTGGTTGTCAATGTATGTTTTACCAGATTTCACAGTTTTGACTTTTTTGAGGTACTTTGTAGTGAGCTCTATTTGGTCTCCATCTCCCATAAGTAAAATGTTTCTTTCATCTACTCCACACTCTACTGCAGTTCTAGCATGTTTTGCAATGTGATTGTATTCACCATGAACCGGTAAGAAAAATTTAGGTTGAATGAGTCTTAAAATAAGTTTTTGCTCCTCTTGTCCTGCATGACCAGAAACGTGAATGTCAGCAAATTCTCTATAGCGTACCGTACATCCTGCTTTCATTAATTTATTTAAAAGACTAGAAACAGAACCTTCATTACCAGGTATGGCAGAAGCAGAAATAATGACGGTATCAGATGGCTTGAGTTTAATATGTCTGTGCTCATCTGTAGCCATACGGTTTAGTGCTGCCATTGTCTCACCTTGTGAACCAGTAGTTACTATGAGTACTTCATGCTCGGAGTATTTTGGTACTTCATGTACTTCAATAAAATGTTTATCTGGTATGTCTACAAAGCCTAAAGCACGATTTGTCTCAATATTTCGCTCCATAGATCGACCTATAACACAGATTTTTCTTCCATGTTTTACACCTCTTTCCATGGCTTGAACGATTCGGTGTACGTTAGAAGAGAAGGTTGACATAATTACTCTGCCTTTGGCAAGCTCAAAGAGCGTATCAAAAGTTTTACCCACAACTTTTTCAGACTTTGTAGCGCCTGGGTTATGTGAATTAGTGGAGTCAGAAAAGAGACAAAGTACACCTTTTTCACCATAGTGTGCAAAGCGACGTAAATCCATTGTATAATTGTCAACCGGTGTATGGTCTACTTTAAAGTCAGCCGTATGTATGATAGTCCCAGCAGGAGTCTCAATTGCCAAAGAACAGGCATCAATAATTGAGTGGGTATTATGCATCCATTCGATTTGCATATCACCTATTTGGTGCTGTTTTCTCATGGTGACATAGTTGAAGTTCTTAACATATTGAGAAAGACCATGCTCATTAAATTTATTTTCTATCATCGCAAGTGCTAATGGTGTTGCATAGATAGGAAATTGTAATTCCTTAAAGAGGTAAGGCATTGCACCGATGTGGTCTTCATGCCCATGTGTAATGATAACATACACATCTTTTTCTTTTTTAAGTGTATGCAAGTAAGAGAAATCCGGCACTAAGATGTCAACACCATGCATAGTTTCATCAGGGAAAGACATACCCACATCAATGATTATAGCTGTTGTTTCCGTCTCAAGTACTGCCATATTTCCACCAATTTCACCGAGTCCACCTAGTGGAGTGAAACGGATTTTACCTTTTGTCGCCATGTCCATGTTTCTCCATGGATTCATTGTGGCATCTTTAACACGGTCGTTAATCTCTAGGTATTCTCTCATTGTGTCATTTACGGTAGTAATATTTCTACGTTTGTTTCTGTTTTTATTGACACTGGTATTTTTATTGTTGTTTGGTCTGTTGTTGTTACGGTTTTGCTTGGGTTTATTATTGTTATTTTGGCGTCTTTCGACATTGTTATTGTTTCTGTTTTGATTGTTGTTTCTATTTTGATTTGGGTTAGGTCTTTTGTTCCCGTTTGGTGTAGGTTTGTTTTGTAAGTTACCATCTACTTCTTGATTTGGGTTTGCTTTCTTATTAGGACTTGCTTGCCTATTTACATTGGGGTTGGGACGGTTTGTATTTGTAGCCTGACCTGAGCTAGGTTTGTTTTGTCCATTGCTATTTTGTCTATGAGGGTTTGGTCTTCTTTCTCTTGGGGTATTATTTTGACTATTGTTGTTTTGCGTTTTTGGCTCTTGATTTTGAGAGCTTTCGTTGTTTTGTTGGTTGTTGTCCATTTAAAGTATCCTTTAATTCATTATATATGTGATGATAAATAGATGTCGCAGCTTCATGAGGTCGCAAATTAGAATCAAGTTCTAGTTTGCTAAAAGTGTCGTTTACAATATCTTTTGGAAAAGCAGTCATGAGATTTTTAGAGAGTTTTTTACGCGGTTGAAAAAATGCAACTTTTAAGAACATTTCAAACTTCTCGTTATCTTGTGACTGGTTTTTTTCTATTAAAAGTACAGCGGAAGTAACGTTTGGTGCAGGAACAAATGCTTCAGATTCAACCTCGAAACAGAGTGTCGCTTTACCTACAGATGCTGCAAGTACAGAAAGAGCGGAAAACTCTTTTTGCTTTACCTTTGCAGCAAACTTAACGGCAACTTCTTTTTGAACCATTACCAAAATAGATTGGCAGTGTTCATCTTTAAATGCTTTTAATATAATATTGGTCGCGATATAATAGGGCAGGTT
>CAZEUM010000100.1:0-4926 GCA_964514765.1 uncultured Sulfurovum sp. | reverse complement strand
CCTATGTCATCCCACATAATTTGACGCAGTTTATGTTTATATATTTTATCATTTTCTTTGTGTAAAATATTGTCATAATCTTTTTCAAAGTTAGGTGTTTCAATGTATACATGTGATTTAGACAAGAGGTGTGCAACGGCACGTTTGGCAAAAACAACACCTTCAAGTAATGAGTTTGATGCCAAACGATTTGCACCATGCACACCTGTTCTTGCAGCTTCTCCTATGACATACAGACCTTCCATGCCATCTATGCAACCGTATGTGTCACATTTTATACCCCCATTAGCATAATGAAAAGCAGGAGAGATAGAAATTTTGTCATCTGGAAATTTATATCCTAGTGTAGAAAAAGTATGAGTAATGTTGGGGAAACGATGTTCAAACCATTTCTTTTCAAACATAGAAAAATCGAGATAAGCCTTTTGACCCGTTTTACGTTTATAATCAAAAATACCCCGTGCTACTATATCTCTACTTGCTAACTCCCCTCTTTCATCGTAATCAAATAAAAATCGTCTGCCCTCATCATCTACCACGTGAGCACCCTCTCCTCTAAGTGCCTCTGTAAGTAAAAGTTTCCTAGCATAAGGGGTATCTACAAAAACAGTAGGATGGAACTGCATAAACTCCATATCTGCCAAAGCAATACCCTTTTCAACACAAATACCATGTATATCTGCTGAGACTGTTCTAGAATTTGTATTGTATTCATAAAGTGAACCTACACCTCCTGAAGCAATAATGACATCATCTGCATAAATGCTTGTTGGCTCATAATTCACTGTGGCTTTTACCCCAAAACATCTACCATTTTCAATTAAAAGGTCGTATACAAGGGTATTTTTCTGAAGTTGATGTTTGTTTTGTACCATCATAAAATAATGCATGTAACGCCCTGTAGCATCGCCACCTGCATGTACAATACGTTTTACAGAATGTGCTGCTTCTTTGGTGTAAAGGATCTGCCCTTCTTCATCTGTATCAAATTGCATGCCTTTGCCTATAATGTCTGCTGTGGTCTCCAATGATGCATGAGAGAGTATCTCTACAGCATCCAAGTTATTGTGGTAAGCACCTGCTGCTAAGGTATCTTCAACATGACTAGGGATATCTGCTTCATTTAGTGCAGTGCTCATACCCCCTTGGGCATAAAAAGTATTACATTCCCAAGGAATGTCTTTACATACAACCAAAACCTTTTTACTTGCAGGAAATTCCATAGCAGCATACAATCCTGCAATACCTGCACCAATAATTAATACATCATACTTTTCCATTAGTTCCCTTCTACTTTTATACTTGTATTTTGATCTTGAGTATCTGCCACATATATAGGGTCTGTTTTGTGCCCACATCCAGTTAAGACGATACAGCAAAGTGATGCTATAATTGCTTTATGAAAAAAGCCTCTATGATTTTGTCTCATTTATCTTCTAAGCCTCAGTTTAAATCATTAAAACGCCAAGAGTGTTACCAAAAATATATCAATCTTTTAAGTCAAAAATGGCAAAAAGCTCTTGCCTTTGTTTATATAAAAGATGAAACACTTTTCATTGCAGTCACACACCCTGGGTTTAAAATGGAACTTCATTATAATAGAGATTTATTAAAAAGCCTATTAACACAGCTCAATACCTATGATCTAGCCTGTAAAGAAATGACTGCAAAAAAAGTAGTGGTCTTTCACAGTAAGTACCATGCTATGCCTGAAGAAAAAGCTTCTTTGAGTACTGTACCACACTACCATGAACGTTCTAGCGGTACATTTGACATGCCTACAGACAAAGATCTAAAAGAATCATTTGAACGCATAAAAGCACTTATTTTATGCAAACAGTAGTCCAAAACCTTCCCTCAAAAGCAGGGGTATACCAGTACTTTAACTCCCAAGGAAAACTACTCTACATTGGTAAAGCAAAAGACTTAAAAAAACGAGTCAAAAGTTATTGGCGTTTTAGCCCCGAATTTAAAGCAAACCCAGCACAAAGCCCTCGCATTTTAAAAATGCTAGAAGAAGCTGTAAACTTAGAATACATAATAGTTGAGACTGAAGGAGATGCACTTATACTTGAAAACTCTCTTATCAAACAACTCAAACCTAAATACAATATCTTACTTCGTGATGACAAAACCTACCCTTACATTTACATTGATGAATCCTTAGACTATCCACGTTTTGAAATCACACGAAAAGTCATTAAAGGTAAAAATATTAGCTATTATGGGCCTTTCCCTACAGGAGGTCGCGCACTCTTAAATGCCCTTTACGAAGTCTATCCATTGATACAAAAGAAATCTTGTTTAAGAGAAGGAAAAGCCTGTCTTTTTTACCAAATTAAAAAATGTCTAGCCCCTTGTGAAAAAAAGGTCAGCCCTGAGGATTATCAAGAAATCATTTTAGAAGCTAAAACTTCTATACTCAAACGTAAAAATCTCATTAACATACTGACAAAAAAGATGACAGATCTCGCCATACAAGAACGTTATGAGGAAGCAGGCAGCATGAGAGACAGTATAGAAGCTATCTCTTCACTTAGTATTAGTTCAAATATCGATATGGCAAAAGAACTAAACCTAGATATCTTTGCCATACAAAATGCTGATGAAAGAGGGGTAATTGTGAAACTTTTTATGCGTGGAGGGAAAATTATCTCTTCCTCATACAGCTACTTTAGACATACACATATTTTTAATGAAAATGAAGCTTATAAGCAAGCATTGCTTGAATTTTACAGCATTGATACACCAAATATCTCCAAACAAGTACTCACAGCACATAGCTTTGAAGACTCCAAACAAGTAGCGCTTAGTCTCAGCACTCGTTTTGATAAAAAAGTAGAAATTCTTACACCCCTGCGTGGAGCAAAAGAAAAACTTATTTCCTTAGCCTTACAAAACTGTGAAGAATTGTTGCGTAAAAAAGATTCCGATACTATCATGGAACAAAGGATTGCTGACCTTCTTGATCTCTCTTCTATTCCTTATCGCATTGAAACTTTTGACAACTCACATATGATGGGTGTGGCAACTGTAGGTGGCATGGTTGTTTGGGATGAGGGAAAATGGGATAAAAGTACCTACAGACGCTACGAACTCCATGCAAAAGACGAGTATGGTCAAATGAAAGAGATGCTCTCACGTCGTATAAAAAGATTTGAGGAATCCCCTGCACCAGATTTGTGGATACTCGATGGAGGACAGGCAAATCTAAATCTTGCACAAACCCTACTCAAAGAAGCACAAGTCAACCTTGATGTCATTGCCATCGCCAAAGAGAAGTTAGATGCAAAAGCACACAGAGCAAAAGGAGCTGCCAAAGACATGATTTATAGTTCCATAGGCTTACTAGAACTCAAACCTAATGACAAACGTTTACACTGGATACAAAGGCAAAGAGATGAAGCACATCGCTATGCCATCACATACCATCAAAATAAAAAACGAAAAGATGATACCCAAATTTCACTGCTAAATAAAAAAGGTATAGGAAAAGCCAGCGTTAAAAAACTCATTGATTATTTTGGTACATTTGAGGGCATTAAAAAAGCATCTAAAGAAGATATAGAAAAAATTACAAATAAAAAAATTTCAGACATTATTAAAAATTATAATGTTTAAAGATACATAATCTCATATTTTTTACTAAAAAACGGTTAATTCATTCTATTTTTAGCTTAATTGTACTAAAGTTTAAGGAACAGGGTTGTTATGCTTTAATGTCTTCATAACGTCAAGATACATATATAACGCATAACCCTAATTTAAAAAAGCTAAACTCATTTATGCAATGAGGAAAGAGGCAACACATTACTATGAACAAACCTAATCCTATTGATGAAGAATATGTCTTTGACCATGGTTTAATAATCTCTTCGACAGACCTAAAAGGTATTATTACCTATGCTAACCGTAAATTCTGTGAGATTGCAGGTTATACTAGGGATGAATTAAAAGGCAAAAATCACAATATAGTCAGGCATCCAGATATGCCAAAAGCAGCATTCCAAGAAATGTGGGACATCATACAATCAGGGGAAGAGTGGACAGGTGTAGTAAAGAATCTAAGAAAAGATGGTAAATACTATTGGGTTTACTCTCACATAGCACCAACCATAAATGACGGTGAAACTATCGGATATGCAGCAGCTAGAAGACCTGCATCTATTGTAGAAGTTAAAGAGAGTGTTCCTGTCTATCAAGACATGCTTTCAAAAGAAAGCAATTAAAGAGGAGTTGTTAAAAACATGTACTATTTATTAAATCAAACCAACCAAATTATTGCTGCAGATGAGGGTCTATTAGCACTATGTGGCGTATTTCACATAGATGAATTATCTTCAAAAATTATATTGGGTGACAGCATTTTTAACCTAACAGAAGAGACACTTACTATCAATGATAACCCAAGCTATGCTGTTTCTAAAACATTACTTTCGAGTATGTTAGGCGACCTCATATTGGTCACACTGACCATAAAAAATGTAGTAGAGACTCATGATAAATTAATAGACTTAAGTGAAGAAAACTTCCCAAATGACCTCATGGAAGAAGATGAAGATATTGCTCCTTTAGATTTGCCTACTTCAGTTATCGATGATGATTTACTTTTTCCCGAAGAAGAAACAAAAGAAGACGTACTAATCATTCCTGAATATGATGATGATATACTTTTTCCCGAAGAAGAAACAAAAGAAGACGTACTAATCATTCCTGAATATGATGATGATATACTTTTTCCCGAAGAAGAAACAAAAGAAGACGTACTAATCATTCCTGAAGATACTGAAGAAATTCTTATAGATATAGAAAATATCAGTCAAGAAATAGGTGTATCACATGAAGACTATAATGCTTTTGTTGATGAATATATCGACACAGCACTTGGACTAGAGTCAGACCTTCAAAGTGAAGATAAGGCAAAAC
>CAZEUM010000099.1:0-4931 GCA_964514765.1 uncultured Sulfurovum sp. | reverse complement strand
CACATACAGTTGAAAGGGTGACGGCTGGTAGGTTTATTTTTTCATTCTCAAGGGTGTACTTTATATCTAATATAGGTCTATAGTGTAGACCTCCACCATATTTTCCATACCCAATGTCAAATTGCATCATTTGAGAGTCTTCTCCCTCTGGAAGTATCTTTGGTCCATGTAGTCTAAATATTGCTTGATTGTCATGGAGTGCCTGCTGTAGTAGTTTGCACTCATGTTTGGAAAAATGCCAATGGTTCCATATACCTTGGGTCAATTTACTAGATTGTATAGCACGCCCAATGACACCTACAGCTTTTGCAGCGTCTATCTCTTCAAAATCTCTCATGTCACTTAGGCTTTTTTTATCAAGTAATGAGAGGTTCCATTCACCGTATTTTTCTATTTTTGCACCTACGCGGTTCATGGGGTAAATATAAAAACGAGCAGATTTTATAATAGCATTTTTTGGAATAGTTTCTAAATCAAAATCCATCACCGCATTACAAATACCTTTGGACTTGTTTACCCCTACAAAGAGGGAGTTTAATCCAAAGTGTGATCGGTTTTGTTCTTGCATAAATTCTCCAAGATAGCCAGTCGTTGATTTGTTGGCAAAAATGAGTTTAAAAAATTCATCATCTTCAAGCCATGTACGTACCTTTACTATAGGGGCGAAAGCAGACTTGTATCCAGTAATTTTATTGACCGCACGTATGGTGTAATGGTAATTGGTTGAAGAGTTTAAATCTGTATCTATAAAATGATTGCCCCCAACAATGCCTACTTTTGTACGCTCATTGCAGGCATCTTTGTCTTTTGTGCTTCTGTAAAGTTCAAAGAAAATGTCTTCTCTTTTTTCGTATTTCCAAATCAATGTTACAGAGCTTGCATCACGTGATTCTATGGTAAATTTATCTACCCTTTTGGGTGCCAAAGGAGAATAGTTAATAACCTCAGTAAATGCTTTTTTAAGCGCAGGTATATTTTCATTGATGCTCCCTGTCATACTTTTCATATAGTCAGGTATATTTTTTGTACCAACCTCTACAACAATAGAAATAATACCCCTAGAGTAATAGTACTCTCTTCCTGACCCAGAAATGAGTTGTGCAGGTGGTTTTCCTCTGTGTATACCATATTTCCTGCCAGTGACTTTAGAAATTTCATCATTCATATTGGCACAAAGGACATTCATGTCTGTGCCATCAAGCTCTGATTCATGTTTAAACTTATGTGCAGGAAAAAAAACATTCCCTTGAGAATGGTAGTCAAAAGCAATGGCAATGTTGCTATGGGTATCGACAAAGTTTTTCATAGCAGTTGTTTCTGCTTCAGAAAAGGGCTCTTCTCCTCCATACACGTTGGATGAAGTGTTGCTTTGTTTGACAAAACCTATAGAAAAGTTACGGTTTAGATCTACACCAATAGTACCATCATGATTTACTCGTCTGTTCTTTCTCCAAAAAGAAAAATGTTTACGTGAATATTCATAGCCATCAGGATTGAGACAAGGCACCATGTAAAGTGTAGATTCCTCGAGTGCTTTTTCAAGTTCGGGGTCTATGTCTTGATTTTGGGCTAGATATTCTATAAACTTTAATGCAAGTTCATGCCCTATCCACTCTCTTGCGTGTACTGAACCTGTAAATAGCATGGCTGGTTTTTCATCTGCCTTGTCTACCTGTTTAGAAATTTTTGCTAGTACAATATCTCTACCTTCGTAGGTCGTACCTATTTTACAGATGTGAATTAAGTCTGGATATGTTTTTTCCATTGTATAAAGAAAGTCTAAACTTTCTTTATATGTCATGTATTGTTTTTTCATAACTGTCTCCTACAATTTATTTTTTAAATTTTCCCATTTTTTCCCAAGTTTTTTAAGAATTTTTTTCTTAAACCATGAAATTTCTTCTTTGAGCATAGCAGGATTACTTTCTAGTGCTCGTACTAATTCTTGAGTACCAAATGTTTTCATGATTTTCTCAGCTTTTTTCTTGCCTATGCCATCTACTGAAGTTAAAAGTTTATTCACTTTTTTATCATTAAGTATAATGCTGTTGCTTTCGCTACTTTCTTGACTTTCATCTTGATCTATTTTTGGGTTACTTTGTGTATGTACTTTGTGTATACTTCTTCCATGGTTGTCTTGGAAGTTCCATATTTCACTTGGCCACTCTTCTTGCATTCTGTCTTCTGTTAAAAGTATAGGAAAGAGTTTGTCCATCTCATGTAAATAAAGTTCACCTTTTTCTGTTTGTCTCATTTTTTTGTCAAGGAAGTAAGCACCATCATAGCTTGGGGTGTATCGACCAAAGGTAATATAACGAAGTGCTCTAAGTACAAAGGAGTCTATTTTGCCTAATTCTTCCCAGTTATAAAGCGGAATATTTGGTTTAGGCATTACACCTTTTGAAAATTTCCACATCAAATACTGACCTATCCAGTCTCGTATATAAGGGAAAGCGGCAAAGGCAGTTGAACATTCTAAAATACGATATTTCCCATCCTCTCCTACAGCGACATCACAAGCCCAGTATTCAGCATTGGCAGCTTTAGAAATAGATACAGCAAGGTCTAGTAATTCTTTAGGTATATCCATGTAGTCCATACTCCCACCTTGAGAAGTGTTGGTTAGCCATTCGCCTTCAGGTGCACGTCTCCAAAAGGCACATACAGGCTTGTGTCCTATGAGCATCACCCGAACATCTGCTTTCATAGGTACAAAGTCTTGTATATAGGTTGGATGGTATTTTTTTTGTGCCATTAGGTTATGTGCTTCCTGTGCAGAGTCAACTTTATGTACAAAGTAACCACCATAATTAGAAGGACCATAAGATTTTTTTATAATTTTTGGAAATTCTGTTTTATTTATAAAGTTTTTTGCTTTTGCTTTATCGTAGAAAATATATGTTTTAGGAACAAGAATATCATATTTCCATGCAAAACGTGTGACATTCTCTTTTGATTTGTTGGAAAATTGTGTATCAAGAGAAGGAATGAATTGCACATCTGGGAGTGCTCTTGAAATTTCTCTAAATGTTTCATATGCAGTCGCAGGTATATTCCCCATGAGAACATCTATTTTTTTACGTTTTACCTCTTGTATAAATTTATTTTTGTTATTTTTCCAACGATAAGTAACTACTTCTATTTTATCTGGCCAGCCTTTGAAGTTAGATTTATCAAAAAATCTTAGTACATGGTCTAAATAAAGTAGTCCGAGTTTTGGTAGTTTATTTTTTGGCATAAGTGTCCTTTTAATGTTTATTTTATGTATTTTTTTTTGTTTTTCTATCTATAAGATCAACAATCAATTTTATTTTCTTGTTATTGAAGTTGAGTCCCAATTTTTCTTGTTCAGGTGTTGCAAAAGCGGGTATGCCATTGACCTCTAGTACAACGTATTGTTCTTTTTCTATATCATAAATTATATCAACCCCAGCGATATCGGTATTACATATTTTGGCTGCTTTTTTGGCTATAGCTATGATTTCATCATCCGGCTCTCTCATAAATACAGAACCTCCTGAAGTAATGTTTGTTCGCCAGTCTGTGTCAGATGCTTTTCTGCCATAGCAACCTGCAAATTGACCATCTACGATGTCAACTCTAAAATCAGTATTATCATACTTTAAAAATTTCTCTACATAGAAAAAACGCAAGTCCATTTGATTTAGAAAGGGCATAAGCATGTCAAGTGTAGGTTGGTTTTCAATTTTTGTAAGACCTAGACCTCCCCATCCATCAATTGGTTTGTAGACCATTTTTGACCATTTTTTCATTATTTTGCTTAGTTGTTTGCTGTCATCTCTATGACAGAGCTGAAAATCTGCTGTATGTATGCCGTGTTTTTGCAATAAAAATGAGGTTTGAAACTTGTCTTCTGTGAGAGAAAAAGCATCATAATTGTTAATCATTGGTATGACACGATTTAGTGCCTGATATAAAAGCATTTGGTATTGTGTCTGCTCTCCTGCATTGTAAGAAAAGAAGAGGTCTAGTTTATCTACTTTAAGTTTATTATGTAAAATATGACCATTTTTTGCAATAGCATTTCTTAGATTTATATTTGTAACGGTTTCTATATCTCTTTTTTTTAAAAGTTTGACTATTTTTTTCTGAATTTTCTCTCCACCACCATTCGTATAGAGCCACATGCCAATTTTTCTGTCCATTGTCCTCTCCCTTTTTTGATGCATAGTATTCGATTACATATAAAATATATTTTTTTTATGTAAAATTATACAATGATTTACTAAAAGGAAACCTATTAAACAGATAGAGGTCTCCTGAAATATTTTTAGTGTCATAATAAAATATTCCCTTAATTTAGGGATTTTAGAGGTTAAAATGTTTAATAAAAATTTAAATGAATTAAAAAAGATTATTGAGATTAATTCTTGGACAAAAAATAAAGAAGGTGTAGATAGAAATGGAGACATTTTCACTGCATGGATGCAGGCACTAGATTTTACAGTGGAACGTCATAAGAGAGAAGAGATAGGGGATCATTTACATTTTAAGTCCTTGCACAATACGGGTAAAAAGATGCTTCTTTTGGGACACCTAGATACCGTTTTCCCTCCAAATATCTTTGAAGAATTTAGAGAAGATGAGGCATGGATTTATGGACCAGGTGTTTGTGATATGAAGGGGGGTAATTATGTTGCTTTAATGGCATTAAGAAATGTATATAAAAAATTTGGACATACGAAAAATATAGATTTTTTGTTGGTATCAGATGAAGAGACAGGGAGTGATGATTCCAAGGTTCTTTCTGCTTCTATTGCCAAAGCCTATGACTATTGTATGGTTTTTGAAGCTGCAGGTGCGAATGATGAAATTGTCATAGGACGCAAAGGTGTGGGTACATTTTTTGTAGACATAAAGGGAAAAGCTTCCCATGCAGGTAACCATTACAGCGATGGAGCAGACGCAAA
>CAZEUM010000098.1:0-4945 GCA_964514765.1 uncultured Sulfurovum sp. | reverse complement strand
AACTCTCCAAACTCTATAAAACGTCTGTGTAGTTGTCCGTTTGACATACTTACTAGCTCTACATAAGGATTATCTAGTCCTCCTTGAAGCATTTTAATACGGTACTTTTTTATGTCTTCTTCAGGAATATTTCCTCTTTTTATAAGCCTTCTTAGCTTTGCTTCGGTCATGTTTTGCTGTATGCGTGATATTGTTCGGTACTGCACCTTCTCAGGTAAGAGTTCTGTGCTACTAACCTTACAGTTTTTTGCATACTTGCCCAGCCACTCTTTTTCTTGTAGCTTCCCAAGAGCATCTTCTGAACCATGAATACGAAAGAGTTTCCCAAGCTTTAGTCTGTAGTTTGGGAAGCTTACAGCAATGTTGTTTGATTTTAAATCATATAAGCGTTTATGAAAAGAGCTATAGACTTGGTTTAGTAGTACATTTTCTCTTAGTTCTTTTGTTGGGTTTAGGTTTATGTCTATGTAGTGGGTCATGTCTTTTTTACCTCTTTTGTAGAAATATTAGTCACATATGCCAAGCCTTTTTTACCCAAATAGAAGCTAGAAACACCTGCATTTTTTATATCTTCTCTTAAAACTTTAGCTCTGTCTCTTGGAATATCTATGATTATCTCCAGTATACCACTGGCTTTTGTTAGCATAGATGTCACTTGCCCCTCACCCTCTTTAAAACTTTTAGCAATATATGGATTACCAAAAATCTTCTTTTTCTCTCCTGTTGTAAAACGATTCATAAAATCTTTTTTAGTAAATAAGCGTTTTGAAATACCTGTAATTGTTCCCGTTTCAGTCAATACCGAACTCAAATCATAGCGACTAATAAAAAGCCTTTCTAGTTGTAAATAAAGAGCAGAACAATAAAGGTTTAAAGGAACTACCTTACCTTTGTTGTTTTTGTAGTTTGTACCCTCAAATTTATTTTCTAAAACTTCAAGAGCTTTAATCACTACTTCATCTGTCTCATCCAATACCTTTATTTTTCCAATCCCCACAAACCTTTCAGAGATAATTAATGGGTCAAGTATCATATCGCCATCTATCTCCTTACCATGAGATATAAATTCCAATAATTCATCAACATCTAATGCCAACACACCCCAAAACTCTTTGGAGTAATCAGAGTTGAACATCTTGTCATCTGTTTTTATCATGCCTGTGTAGGAATTTTGGTCGGTATTTCCTGACATATTTCTCAGGTACACAAGTTCATTATTTTTTACTTTTACATTATCTTTAAAAGTAACCAAAGGCTCTATATCTTTAAAATAATAATGCTCACTTTCTCGTGCTTGGTAAAGCTTTTTCTGCTCTCCAATGAGTCGGTTTAAAATACCCATAACCGTACTATGTGAAACATCACGACTTATATAATTCTTACTATTTTTTAGAGCCGTAATAGACCCTATAAACTTTCTTCCTTTTTTTGGTAAGGCTTCATCATTAGTCCCATCAAGAAAAGAGTTTCGCCATGAAGCCTCATACTCTATCTCTATTTTCATTACTTTTCTTTCGCATAAAAGTAAGTAGCATAGCTAGATTGTGCTGTGTTGCTTATGCTACTTTCATCTTGTTTTATTCGCATCATGCTAGGGCTGTCATTATAGTCTATTACAACCTCATCAACATACATATAAGATTTTGCTTGACGAATAGTAAGCTCTTTTATTTTAGCCAATGTAGTATCTATCAAAACATCTACAGCATCACTATTCAGCAATATCCCCACTTCACCCTCTTCAAAAATAGTACCATTTCTTACATAGTTTTCATGAAACACAGCCTTAGGGGTACGACCTTTTTCGTCAATAGAAACTATATATTCCTCAACTAACTTTGCTACCTCTTCTCCCTCTCCTGTTTTTACACTCATGGAAGCACGGTCATACTTTTTATCTAAAGAGATAAACTCCAACTGCTCAATGCTAATAGAACCATAAGAGATGTACTCCGTATCTCCAAAAGTAGTTTTAGAGTAAAAAGATGAACTGTCTCTCTCCCCCGCTTGTCCAAACTGCTCAAAGTTTCCGTTACCAAGTTGGTCTACAAAATCTTCTAAAAGTAAAGGGCTTGTTCTTTTGTTTTGACTAGCAGGAACTACATAGCCTCTCATTAAACCAGTTATAGAAGCTAGAAGGTTTTTAATGTTTTTTTCACTCGCATAATGTACATCAAATGCCTGTTCACGAAAAAGATGATGACGTACACAGTTTTGACTAATATACAAAGGTGTGCCTGTTTCAACATCAAAATTAATATCTGTTGCCTCTTTTAGTTGTTTCACTTTGCAATTATTACCTTTTTGCGTAACTCCTTCTTCAAAATTATCTGTCTGATTTTTATATCCTCGTAATTTTGGCATTGTATGATTTTCATATGGCTTAAGTGGATGCTCTCCTTTTAATGCCGTTGGACCATTCCAATTTACTACTCCATGACCTTTGGCTATTACTTTAAAATCAACGCTTCTTATGCCTGTTATCTTTGTAGCTTTCATTCTCTATTTCCTTTTTATTTTTTTAATTGTTGTAACGACAGTATACCAATTGGCTGTTCTAACCCTATGGCATAATACTGTGCATACGCATGTGGTTCAGAGTTTACTTTTTCTAAATCTTCTAAAGTATAACTCACATATATTGGTGTATTTGGGTCTCTAGCTTCTGCTCTTAACACAGCGTCACTGTATACTTTTTTTGCACCTTTTACATTATGATGCTTCTTCGCCATAAACCCTAAAAGATTCTTTTTAGAATCAGGTTTTCCATCGAAACCATGCCCCTCTATGATGGAAGTCTCTATGGTCATAGCTTGGTTTACTTCATCATAGGCATACTTATCTAAAATCTCAAACTTATCAGCACTCTCTATCTTGCATTGTGCCATCTGCACAAACAGGCTGTTACCTCGTAATGAATTTTTCTTTATCTTTACCCCTCCTTTGTCATCTTTTTTACTGTTTGGAAAACTTTTTGGGTCAAGGACATTGGCATCTATGGTCACTACACTCTTTTTAAGAGCCGAAATCAAATCTTGACGAACAAACTCTTGTGCATTTTCATCTCTATAAAATGCTTCATAAAACGTATAAATTTCATTAATAGTATAACTCTCTTTGGTCAAAGAACTTTCTAAAAAATCATACCATGCTTTAGTACTTTGTAAAGAATCTAATTTATTTAAAAACCTTGAACTCCCATCTTTAGATTTTCCACTCTTTACCCCATCGGTAATGGCAATAATGTATTGATTTATGTCGCTATTTTTCCCAAACCTATCGAGTCGTCCCAAACGTTGCAAGAAATTCTCTGCATGGCTCATCTCACTTATCATCTTGTCACAAGTAATATTGAGTGAGGCTTGAACCACAGGACCAGACCTTAGCACATCATACTTTTTTGTTCCCTCTTTTTTAAAAGATTCAAATATTTCTTTAAACAGGTACTCTTTGTCTCTTTTTATAAACTTAGAATGAAACAAAACAGCATTTTCATTGCCTTGATGCTCTATAAAACTTCGTTGAGCCGTAATAGCCGTATTGCTAATAACAAAGGTATTTTTCGATGTTTGTTCTAGCATTAAAGGATTAGTAGATTCATCTTTATCATCATACTCTACAAACTCTATATTGTAACTCGATTCATTAAAACTTTTCATCCCCACAATCTCATCTTCTTTTAATCGCAAAAACTCTCTCACAAAAAGAGGGTTTGGGGTAGCAGAGACAAGTAAGGTATTTGGCAATGTTTTGTCCGTTTGTTGTAGTTTTTTAGCCTCTATCAGTTCTGCAAAAAGTAGATTAAACCCTTGCATGTTAATGTATTCATGATATTCATCAAATACCACATGAGCATTCATAAAGTCCATAAAAGAGCTAATCTGTTTGTGCGTTGTAATGCTATTTACAATTTGGTCAATGGTAGTAATGACTATATCAGAAGCAAAAAGTTCATTTTCAGGTGTCTCTTGTTCTTTTCCATCTACTCTTCGTTTTTTAATCTCTCCTGTAACAATTTCTATAGAACTATGGGGTAGATACTCACTAGAAGCCAAATCAGAAAAAATACCCTCACATACCTGCACTCTAGGGCAAACCCAATAAATACGTTTAGCCGATGTCTCCAATGCCCACTCCAAAGCTATTTTAGTTTTTCCACACCCCGCTGCACCTTTTAGAACCCCTATGTTTATCTCTTCATCGGCTAACTCTTGGGCTACCTCTTTTTGCTTGTCATTTCTTTCTTGATTATCTAAATATTTTTCCCTAAACCCATCTAAACACTCTTTTATTTCTGAACCTAAACCTCTTTTCGTCCCCAAAGGTTCATTTGCTAAACTATTTAAAGTTTTATTGCTTATATGTTCGACTAATTCATCAGCTGTTAATTTTGAAACCAATCTATCTGCTGTCAAAACGGCTGTTCTTGCTAAAGCATTTTTAGCATTATTACCCCACTAAGTGAATACCCAAACTTTTGAAAGAGGCAGAGGAGGTAAGATGTGAGTGAAAAAAGCTGTAGGACTAACTAGTTAATTCAAAGATTTTTTTGCTTGCAGCTTGCCTTCTCTCGCTCTTTCAAAAGGCTGCTGTGATTTTGCCCATACTCTGCGTTAGATTTTCTCGAATTAGCACAAGGCGAGTCCTTCAAAAATCTGCCTTGATTATGAACAAAATCACAGCATCAAAAATTTGGGTATTCACTTAGTGGGGTAATAAGCCCTATGTTTAGTTTGTATCCCTCTAATTTTTCTTTTGAAGAATAGCGTTTATACTTTGGTAAACCAACACCTTCTATTCTTTCTTCAATATCGTCAAAACGAGGTACTTTTATACGGCTAACTTTAAAATCTATCTCATCATAGTCATCTGCATATTCATCAATACTCGTAAAAATTCCTTTAAGATTATCTATGGTATCACTATATGTATCTTCAAAATCAAG
>CAZEUM010000097.1:0-4965 GCA_964514765.1 uncultured Sulfurovum sp. | reverse complement strand
AATCTCTTCTGTACGACTGTCAACTTGTGGTTGATAATACAAGACAAACTCTTCTCTTTCTAAAGCCACATATATCTCTGTTTCCATAAATACCATATTTTTAACATGATTTGTCATCTCTAAGGCATAAGATTTATAGATACCTCTTCCCATTTTTTTTGCTTCAAACATACTGGTATCTGCATACCTAATAAGATCCGCATAATACCTAGTATCTTCAGGGTAAGAACTAATGCCAATAGATGCAGAAATATAGAGTTTATGCTCTTCCAAAAGCATAGGTTTTTCAATAGATTTTATGAAAGACTCTGCCCATATTTCTGTAGATTTTGATAATGCATCATTAGGCAAGATAAGGGTAAATTCATCTCCAGAAATACGTGACAAAAATGCCTCTTTAGGAATAATTTTTTGTATCCGTGTTGCAACTATTTGTAAGACCTTATCACCCACATTGTGTCCTAAAGAATCATTTACACGCTTAAAACGATCTAAATCTATAAAAAATAGTGAAAATTTCTTAGCATCTTTCGCCCCATTTTTTGTCCATAACTGTAACTCTTTATGAAACTTAAGTCTATTAGGAAGTTTGGTTAAAAAATCATAATGTGCCTGATAATACAATAACTCTTTTTCCAAGCGCAACGCTTGCGTACGTTCTTCTACCTTTAATTCTAAGGTACGATTACTCTCTTCGAGTAACAAAATGGTAGTTGAAAACTTTTTTGAAAACACATAAATGACAAATAATCCAATAAGTACGGGCGGTATTTGCAATACAATATATTCATTATCATGATAACCTGAATCATAAGCATTAAAATAAACCAAAAAACCTAGATATCCTAAGGCTATAAGTAAACCTATATAAATACTTGTAGCCAAAAAAGAGGTGATAATCAAGATGAGAACCCAAGCAGTTATAGAGGCATTAGGCTCTATGTAGTAGCCATAAAAAATTGCAAAAGAGTACAATGCCATAGCAAAATAAACCAAATTTTGATAATTGTCTTTACCTACTATTCTAGCTGTAAAAAAAGAAAAAATGTTAATAAAAATTACAAAGATATAGGGAAAAGATTTTTCGATACGAGCATCCATAGTATAGAAGGCTATAGGAAGGATATATACAAAAGATATAAGTATCAATAAAGCATTTATTACCACATATTTAGTCTCTAATTCGTATTCATCAGAAGCAAAAGTATAGCCACTACGTAATAAATTAGAAACTTTCATACAGCCACCTTTTGATCTTTATAAATTATATCGCACTTTTACTCTAAATAGTATACGAAGAATGTGATTAAGGCAAATAGCAGTATAATCACACAATTAACTTGAAGGAATCACTTATGGGTAGAGCGTTTGAATATAGAAAAGCATCAAAACTAAAAAGATGGGGAGCTATGTCAAAATTGTTTCCTAAGCTAGGAAATATCATTACAATGGCTGCAAAAGCTGGTAGCCCTGACCCAGACATGAATCCTACACTACGTACAGCTATTCTCAATGCTAAAGCGCAAAACATGCCTAAACATAACATTGAAGCTGCCATAAAAAGAGCACAAGGTAAAGATGCCGCTGACATTAAAGAGATACACTACGAGGCAAAAGGACCTTATGGGGTACAGCTCATAATCGACTGTGCAACAGACAATGGTACAAGAACCGTAGCCAACGTAAAAGCTACACTTGTTAGAAACAAAACCGAAATGCTTACATCAGGTTCACTGAACTTTATGTTTACACAAAAATCTGTATTTACCTTTTACAAAACAGAAACTATGGACACAGAAGAATTAGAACTAGAACTCATTGATGCAGGGCTTGAAGAGATAGAAGAAACTGTTGAACCCCAAGAAGAAGGTAAAGACAAAGCCATCATTAAAATATTTGCTGAGTTTGAAGCCTTTGGTGCATTAAACAAAGCCCTTGAAGAGATGAACATTGAAGTAAAGTCTGCCAAGCACGAACGCATTGCCAATACACCTATTGACCTTAGTGATGAACAGATGGAAGAGCTAGATGTTCTCATTGATAAACTTGAAGATGACGAAGATGTTCAAGCTGTGTATACCAATATAAACTAAAGGGAACATCTAATAATAGGAGGATAAAAAATTATTCTCCTAAAATTTATAACTTACACCAAAATTTAATGTATCTATCATCATATCAAAAGCTAAATTGTTGCCTAGTACTGTTTCATTCTTCGTATCGGTATATAATCTTACATAATCAGCAAAAACAGATATATTATCTGCAATAGAGTATGAAGCACCAAGTCCCCAAGAAAAGCCACTCTCGTCTAAAAAGTCTTCATTAAAATGAACATATCCAAGAAGTGAATATATATCCAACTTATCAGTAACGGGGTACATTGGTTTTACATAAAATCCCCATACATTTTCGCCATCGCTATCTATTGAACCTGATATATCCCTTACAGTATTTATAGATGTATAATCTATATCTCCAAAGACACTCCATAATCTACTTTCAAGAGCAAGATATTGATTAATTTTATATCCTGCTTGGAACATAAATGAACTCAAATCATACTTATCGGTACCAAGAATTGTTTCTGAAATACCATTTACATTAAATATCTGTCCTGACCAATCATTATTGGCATTCATATGTCCGTATGCTCCACCTAAATAAAACCCACCCTCAGTGTATTCTCTATCTCCACCATGTATTGCTAAATAAGAGTCAGGACCATAAGCAGGATATGATTCTGCCATGATTGATGTTCCCATAGCCATTGTGCTCATAAGGGCCAAAGTTAATTTCTTCATTGTAAATTCCTCTATATTAAATTTTTTATTGCTCGAGATTAAGTACCATACGAATTAATGACTCCCATACTTCTCTACAAAATCTTCATAATTACCTTTAAAGTCAATAATACTAGCATCTTCATTTATTTTAATGATACGATTGGCAAAAGCATCAATGAGTTCTCTATCGTGAGAAACACAAATGACCCCACCTTTATAGTTATGCAATGCTTCACCAAGAGCTATGATGGCTTCAAGGTCAAGGTGGTTGTTTGGCTCATCCATTACTAAAAAGTTTGAAGCATCCATCATAATTTTAGAAAGCATGACACGGTGTTTTTCTCCACCTGAACAAGCATCTATCTTTTTCTTCTGTTCTTCACCAGAAAACAACATACGCCCCAATGTTTTCCTGATTTCATCAATATGCCATTTGACATCAAAGCCTTGAATCCATTGTGGTAATTCTTCATCACCCACTACTAAGTCTGTGGTATTTTGAGGGAAATAAGAGTATGTAATGGTTTGTCCCCATTTAAACATACCTGTATCTGCTTTGACTTCTTCCATAATGATTTTAAGTAGTGTAGTCTTCCCTGCGCCATTGGTACCAATAAGTGCTATTTTATCGCCTCCATTGACTTTTAAGGATAGGTTTTCAAACACCACTTCACCCTCATAAGACTTTGAAAGATCTTCAATTTCAAGTACTTCATTTCCTATGTCACGGTGTGCTTTAAACATAATAGACGGGTCACGTCTTGAAGAAAGTTTAATGGCTTGAACATCTAGTTTATCTAGTTGTTTTTGTCTTGACGTGGCTTGTTTTGCCTTAGAAGCATTGGCTGAAAATCGTCTAATA
The DNA here is from genome assembly GCA_964514765.1 of uncultured Sulfurovum sp. GTDB lineage: Bacteria > Campylobacterota > Campylobacteria > Campylobacterales > Sulfurovaceae > Sulfurovum. The sequence goes on along the minus strand of CAZEUM010000097.1, from coordinate 1,317 downwards.
AACCCTTCAAGTTCTTCTTTTTCTTTAAGTGCTTTGCCTCTGTCTGTTTCTGCTTGTTTTGCTATAAGGTTGGCTGCGATGTACCATTCATCATAATTTCCTGAAAATTCACGGATGTTTTGAAAGTCAAGATCAAGTATGTGCGTGACTACACCATTAAGAAAGTGTCTATCGTGAGAGATAACCATAAGTGTACCCTCATGACGTTTCAGTTCATTTTCTAACCATGAAATGGTTGCCATGTCAAGGTTGTTTGTAGGCTCATCAAGAAGTAAAACATCTGGCTTTAAGAACAATACTTGTGCCAGTAAGACTTTAAACTTGTCCCCACCAGTAAGTGAGGACATAAGGTCTGCATGCTGTGCTACAGGAAAACCAAGAGATTGAAGTAGTTTTTCAATCTTCACATCAGACTCATAGGTTGGGTCTTCATCTGCACAAATCATTTCTAGTTCACCTAAGCGATTGTTTACTGCGTCAGATTCAAAATCACCTTCCATGTAAAGTTTTTCTTTCTCTTTTTGTGCATCAAAGAGTTTTTTGTTCCCATAGAGTACTGCGTCACTTAGTGTATATTCTTCAAAGGCATACTGGTTTTGAGAAAGCATACCAAGTTTAAGTCCAGGCTGGAGCTGTACCTCACCGTCACTTTGTTCTAATTCTCCTGCAAGAATTTTCATAAAAGTAGACTTTCCTGCACCATTTGCACCTATGAGTCCATAACGTTTACCAATGTCCATGGTCATATTTATTTTGTCAAAAAGCACTCTTTTTCCGTAACGCTGTGTTAAATTTACTGTACTAAGCAAGTATTGTCCTTATGTATATAATTATTGCGATTTTATCATAATGTTCTGAAAGTGTAAAAAATAGATAAATCAATCACTAGAGAAGTAAGTCCACAATATTTTCTATAGGACGCCCTATAGCAGCCTTATTATCTCTAATAACAATAGGTCTTTCAATGAGTTTAGGGTTTGCTACCATAGCTTCAATGAGTTTGTCTTCATCATCTTCAACTTTAAGGTTAAGCTCTTTGTAAATGCTTTCTTTGGTGCGCATAAGTTCACGGGCAGAAAGTCCTAACATCACCAACACTTCAACAAGCTCATCTTTACTTGGTGTAGCTTCAAGATATTTGACTACTTCAAAGTCTAGACCTTTTTCTTCTAGCAGTGCTAAAACATTTCGTGACTTAGAGCATCTTGGATTATGCCATATTTTTACTATACTCATTTTTATTTTCCTGTAATTTTTTTCAATTGGCGAATTCGCATCTCTAACGAATACCCTGAACCACAATTCTAGCATTAATGC
>CAZEUM010000096.1:0-4985 GCA_964514765.1 uncultured Sulfurovum sp. | reverse complement strand
TCCCAATGAGTACTAAAAATGAACTTTTAATCTCTCCATAATATTTATCATAATGTACATCCCCAAAACTACTGTTGGCTATCATAGTATCATCAATATCATTGAGTTTCACTATGCCTTTTGCACGGTATATATTTCTAGGTAGTGTTGTGATAAACTTGTCTAATACATCAAATGTTGTATCTTTTATGTATATGGTTTTTGATATGAGAGTATTGCTAGATTGTAAGGCTTTCTCCACATCATCAAGATTTACTATCTCTCCTAAAGAAATATCTTCAAATATTTCTCTACCAAGTTCTCCATGTGTTGTTCTCACAAAATAATGGTTTTTAAATATTGGCACGCCAGTGAGTGTATTTTTAATATTATATTTCTCTTTAATTATTGTAATATCGTTTTCTAATGTATCTAGCTCATTTTCATTGACCAGGTCACTCTTATTGAGCACAAGTATGTTTGAACCACCAATTTGATATTTGAAAATCTCTTCATCCATATATGTTTTGTAGTTCTTACTATCTATAATACATATAATACCCTCTACCGTAATTCCTAAGGTGTTTAAAGAATAATATATAGGAAAGGGTTCAGATGCACCTGAAGTCTCTATAAAGAGTATTTCAGGATTATATTTTTCGACTATCTCTTGTACCCCATCCTCAAACTCTTCAGCAAGCTGACAACAGATACAGCCTTCTGAGATTTCAAGCACCTCTGAGTGTACATTTTTAAGGATAGTGCTATCCACACCAATATCACCAAACTCATTCACAATAATGGCTATCTTTTTATCTGGAAAATGTTGCTTTACTGAGTTTATGAGCATCGTTGTTTTACCAACACCTAAAAATCCTGTAATGACAAAAGAAGAAATCATATCTATACCTTAAAAGAGAATGTTTTTTACTTGGAAGAAAATATTAAAAAAGGACAAAGAGTTTGCACTTTTGTAATATTTGGAAATGAAGATAGAAACCATGCGAATGCACGGCTTCTAAAGAGTGTTATATTTCTTCTGCTACTACTTCTGAAACAGGTAGCAACATAGGCTCTAAACCTACTTCTTTAGCCCATGCTGCTGTTAAATCATAAGCAGCAGATGCAGTTTCAAGATTTTTTTGAATTAGATCTCTTTTTTTCTTAAACTTTTTTTCAATAACGGAGTCAAGTGATGCAGTACCACCAGAAGCAACATATTTTTTAAGGAATCTATCTTTAATTCCCTCTTCAATAGCTGGTTTTGAAACCGTACCAAGTGCTCCAAAAAGAGCGCCTAGCATTGCCATGTTAGTCGCAAGTTCAGTACCTGCAATTTCAACAGCAAACTTTGTGAAGTCTCTTGTAAGTATTTTTACATTCATAGAATCTAAAAATGCTCTATCTTTTTCAGTTACAAGTTCAATATCAGAGTTAATGATAACCAAACCATTTTCTTTAATACCTGCGTAAAAAGGCATTGTGTATGATTTACCCATAGTAATAACTTGTGGGTGATAAATCATAACAATATCAGGGTAAATAACTTCCCCTCTATCGTAAATAGGTACTGTACCTATTCTTGTATACGACTCAGATGGCGCCATTCTTTTTTCAGCACCAAAGAAAGGGTTAGAAACAGCATAATAACCTACCGTATCAGCGGCCGTTGCAGCAATGTGAGCAGCAGTTACAGCGCCTTGCCCACCAAGAGCAGGCATTCTTATTTTTATTGAATCTTTAGCCATTATAGTAATCCCTCTGCTTTACATTCTTTCAAATGTGCTGCAGCTTCCTCAGAAACGTATTTGAATGAAACAAATCTATCTTTATCTTGTTCTTTCATTTCCCATAAACCTTCACTTGCAGACAATCCAATTTCAAGGATACAAGGTGTATAAAGGTGGATATATGTTGGTCCAATCTTTCTTGCAATTAAAATCGCTTCTCTTACTGATTTTGCAACTGCTTTAGGTGCTGATGCTGTAAGTTTAATAGAATATGCAACACCAGAAGTAACTGCTAGTTCCCACATAGGTACTTTATCGAAAATTTTACCTTTTGGTGCCATTTTAAATACTTGCCCTTTAGGAGTTGAACCAGACTCTTGTCCACCTGTATTTGCATATACTTCATTATCGAAACAAATCGTAGTGATTTTTTCTTGTCTAAAGAAAGACTGAAGTGTATAGTCTAGACCAATATCAATAGTAGCACCGTCCCCTGCTAGAACAACAACATCTTTTATTTTATCTGGGAATCTCCACTCTAAAGCTCTTTTAATACCAGATGCTACTGCATTTTGGTTTCCAAACAATGAATGCACAGTATGAAGTGCAATATGTGGGAACATTAAGGAAGTACACCCTGTTGAGTTTACAATAATTGTATCTTCAGGTTTAGGAAGTGCCGCTAAAACATATCTTAGTGCAGCTGCCTCAGGACAACCTGCACATAAAGAATGTTCTTCAAGCAATTCTTTTTTATCTGTAAGATCCGTAACACCACGTTTTTTTATACCCCATGATGCATTTTCTTCAAGATCAATAATGTCTTTCGGCATTATATCTCTAAATTCGGGATTTATTTTATAAATATCATGTGACATATTATGCCCCTTTCTTTTCATCAATGTTTTCAAAAACCTCTTGAAGAATTGCCTCAACTGGCATCGACATACCACCAGCAACTCTAGGTCTACCAATAATTTTAGCCGTTGACTTACCATAAAGTGATGTTGTTACTTCTTTGTCCAACCATCCAACAATGTTGAATTCTGGAACAAAGATATATTTAGCACTTTTAGTAGCTTTCAACAATTCTGCATGTGGGAATGGTCTAATGGTTCTAAGTTTTACCACTTTAGACTTAATACCTTGCTTAGTAAGCTCTCTGTGTGCTTCTTTAGCTTGGTGAGACGCCGTACCACAAGCAACAAATACAATTTCTGCATCTGCATCACCCGTTATATGTGCCAAACCTTTAAGATAATGTCTAGCATAAGGAATTGATCTATCTACTGCTGATCTAACTTCCCACTGCCAAGAAGCATGTGTTGCATAAGAGATGTAGTTAGATTTCATAACAAATGGATCTCTTAGGAATCTTCCTGGAGGCATCTCTGAATCTATTGGAGGCAGTGGTGCTTTGTATGGGTCATAAGGCATTAATGCGATATCATCTGCTGGAAGCATTACTGATTCTCTTGTATGAGATACAAAGAAACCATCTACAACTGTAACAATTGGCACGTGAACATCTGGCATTTCTGCTACTGTAAATCCTGCAATTGTCATGTCGAAAAGTTCTTGAACATTTTCTGCATACCAAATCATACAACCAGTCTCTAACATAAATGTTACTTCCAGGTTATCTGGTTGGATTGTTAGAGGTGAGTTAATACCTCTAGCCATCAAGATAAGTTGTACTGGGATTCTAGTACCTGACCACATTGGAAAGTTTTCCATTGCTCGTAGCGTTCCTGGTCCTGAAGTTGTTGTTACTGTTCTAGCACCTGCCATTGCACAACCTGCAACCTCAGACATAACACCAAACTCATTTTCACCTCTAAAGTACATACCAACATACCCCTCTGCCCACAATTCACCAATAAGGTGTGCTGCTTCTGACTGAGGTGTAATAGGATACGATACTGATGCATCTACTGTACATCTTTTGATAGCTTCCTTAGTCACTTCTGAACCTGTCATAAAGTGTTTCTCTCTAGGTGCTTCAAAAAGCATATAGTCAGTCGAAACCAATCTCTGTCCTGACCAGTTTTTTTCTTTTGTCATATTTTTAATACTCATAGTAACCTCCTATTTTCCAAGCTCTTGCTTAACTTCTCTAGCAATCTCAATAAATCTTGCTAACTCTTCTGAATGCTGATCTCTAATAGTTGCCATAGCATCTTCGTGTCCTGAAAGTCCACAAATAGCTGCTGTATAACAATCTGTTTCAGCTCTTACAATTTTTAATGCAACATTTGCATAATGACAGTGTACACCAATAAAGATTGCTGCTTTAATCTCATTGTGCCAGATTGTCAAATTCGGGTGATTAGGATTAATCTCTACTTCAGGGTCAATCTTAGGATATTTTGGTCTATAATCATACATAGGTATCATTTTAGCATTCAATACTTCCGACATCTCTTTAATCAGTGTTGCTTTTTTCTTAGCTTCTTCGTTCCACGCATATAATACTTGTGGTCCAGGGAAGATGGTCGCATTTTCACTTGTTAACATGACTCTAGCAATTTCTCTCATTGCTACTTCTTCATCAACAATATCAGTCAATAATAGTGCTTTACCCGCTGGTGGTGTTAATACACCATCATAAGTTGCCACTGGATATGGTGAATAATGAGCTGGGCCTAAATTAGCCATATTTTTCTCCTAAATATTACTTGTACTGTCCTGCCTTGTGTATAAAATTTACCCTCTAAGTCTATAAAGATATGAGAGGAAATATTATGCACAAGGCAGGGCAATTATATCTCTTTCTTCAAAAAAGAAAGAGTGTTTAATTCTTAATAAGGGGAATTACTTTCCTCGCAATAAAAGTGTATTAATCTTCTGTAGAAACCATTGCCATTTCAATACAATCTCTGTTAAGAAGGTCTGAACATACGTATACACAAATTGCACACCCTTTACATCTGTCTTCATCAACCCATGAAACACCATTGGCATTACCATGTTTTTCTTCACTATTAAACATCAATGTATTTGGTTCTGGACAATAAAGTGTACACATATTACATTTATACGTTGAACACATCTCTGAATTTACTTTTGCTACATAATACATTATTTTTCCTTTTTATACTGCGATATTTATAATTAGTTCATCAGTGCTTAAGTCAATAGAGTCTGCCATCTCGAAAGTAGCATTAATAACTTCCATATTTTTAGCAAGAAGATCTTCTTTTTTCTTAAACTTTTTCTCAATAGCTGAATCTAGTGATGCTGTACCACCAGAAGCAACAAATGAGTTACCTAAAA
>CAZEUM010000095.1:0-5037 GCA_964514765.1 uncultured Sulfurovum sp. | reverse complement strand
GTGATATTTGTTTCTATTTGGGTATATTTTCTGTTTCATCGGTAGATATTAAACCTATTTTGGATAAAATAATATTCAAACTTAAATTTATAAAGGTATACAGATGAAAATAGTAGTAATACAAGGTCCAAATCTCAATATGTTGGGTATTAGAGAGCAAAATATTTATGGTCCAATGAAATTAGAAGACATTCACTCACAAATGAAATTATTTGCAGAACAAAATAAAAATGAGATTGAATTTTTTCAATCTAACCTAGAAGGTGAGATAGTAGACCATATACAAGAGTGTATGGGTGATGCTGATGGTATTATCATCAATCCTGCTGCATATACTCATACTTCTATTGCCATTCGTGATGCCATTGCTGCAGCTAAGATACCTACATTGGAAGTGCATCTTTCAAACATATATCAAAGAGAAGAGTTTAGACATAAGTCACTTATAGCACCTGTATGTGCTGGACAAATCACAGGTATGGGACCATTTGGTTACCACTTGGCAATGGTCGGTATGACACAAATACTTTCTGAAGTTAAAATGATGAAAGAACAACAAGCCAAAGAACAACAAGCAAAAGTAGATCAGAAGTAAAACTATCTTCCCTCCCCTCCCCTTTCCTTAAATGAAAGGGGATTCTTCAATAATATATTCTAAAGGTCATATATGAACTACATGCTTAAAGACGAAAATGCTATCTATTATGAATGTGGATACAGCTGTGACAATGCACTTTATCTTCGATTGGGTAAAGAGGCATTTTTTATTACAGACAGCCGTTATACTTTAGATGCAGCTGATTATGTTAAACATGCAAAAGTGATTATAAATGGTGACCTTTATGGGGAAGCTGTGAAAATATTGAATAATTCAAAGGTGAATACAGTTATTTTTGATCCTAAAGAGTGGACAGTAGCAGGTTTTGAGCGTATCGTTTTAGGAACAAAAGTACGCTTTGAACAAGAACTAGACTTTTCTCATAAAAAACGTATCATTAAAAGTGATGAAGAATTAAAGATACTTTCAAAAGCTGCTAAACTTGGTGCTAAAGCCTTCAGGTCTTTGGCAAAAGAATTCCGTAAAAATGGCTTTGGAAAAGATGAATATACATTGACACATATTGCAAAAGGGATATTAAGTGATTTTGGTAAATATAAGCTTAGTTTTGATCCTATTGTAGCCATCAATAAAAATGCAGCCAAACCACATGCTATTGCAACATCTACAGTTTTAGAGAAAAATGATTTACTGTTGGTCGATGCAGGATTAAAATACAAACGTTATTGTTCAGACAGAACACGTACAGTACAAGCAGATAAATATTTGATGTTTGACACAAACCAACGCTATAAACGTAAAAAGATACAAAAAGCCTACGATACCGTACTTAAAGCACATGACAATGCCATAAACAAAGCACGTTCTGGTATGAAAGGAAAAGAAGTAGATGCATTGACACGAGATATTGTGACTAAGGCAGGGTTTGGAGAGTATTATGTACATTCAACAGGACATGGTGTTGGTTTAGATATTCATGAAATGCCTTACATCTCGACTAAGTCGGATACTATCATTGAAGATGGTATGGTATATACGATTGAACCAGGTATTTATATACCCGATGCCTTTGGCATACGCATAGAAGACATGGTTGCTATGGTAGATGGCAAAGCAGTCGTACTTTAAAGCGTATATTTACAAGTATGATAAAAAGAAAGTTAGATGAAAAACATACACTGATAAAAAGTAAAAACTATCCCCTTGTATATAAAGCAAAGATTGGACATAAGGCTTTGCTTGGCATTGGTGGTAACATTGGAGATGTTGTACGTCGGTTTGAACATCTTTTTTACTATTTGAAGCGTTCTTCTTTTCTTTGGGTGATTGAGACAGCACCTATACTAAAAAATCCTCCTTTTGCCTACAAGGAACAGGCATACTTTTATAATACTTTGTTGTTGATTGAAACAGCTTTGACACCTAAGGCATTATTGTGCTATGTATTGCGGGTAGAAAAAGTATTTGGACGAAAACGTCTTTTTAAAGATGGACCTAGAACCTTAGATATAGATATATTATTTTATGAAAATGTAAAAATGGATACAAAAGAATTGACAATCCCTCATCCTGAATGGATGAAACGAAATTCAGTGCTTATTCCTCTTTTACATATGAAAGGCAAAGTGTAATGATAGAAGAAACATTTGTAGCCTCTGACCCTAAGAGTGCTTACATGCAGGCTGTTGAGAAATATGGAGATAGTGTTACCCTTGTTTCAGCCAAGCAGGTAAAGCATGATAATGGTAAATTACTTTGCGAAGTAAGCATTTCAGTAGATGAAGATATTTTTATAGAAAAATCTCTACTTGAACCTACATCTAATGATGGATATAAAGAGAATGAAAATGCACTTCTTTTAGAAGAACTAAGTGAACTTAAAAAACAATTATCTTTTATGCAGTCTGAAATATTGGGTGAAACTGATGTGAGTTCTGAGAACAAGATAAAAACACTTTTCCTAAAAAAAGGTATTGCAAAACCTTGGCTAGATAAAGTGTTTTCTGCCTTAATGGGAAGCAATGTTTTGAATGATGAAACACTACTGGTTTCTTATATATTGGAGGAGATAGATGAATCTTTGGAAATACTTGAAGAAACGCTGAACGAATCCAAAGTTATGATGTTGGTGGGTCCTACTGGTGTAGGTAAAACCACTACCATTGCTAAACTTGCAGCACGTTATGCTTACTTGATGGATAAACCTTATAAAGTAGCCTTATTAAACTTGGACAGTTATAAGGTAGGGGCTTATGAACAGTTGGCACATTATGCAGACATTATGCAAATAGAACACCTGGCTGTGGAGAATATAAAAGCATTTGCAGATGGACTTAAATTTTTGGATGGCTATGATGTAATATTGATTGATACAGCGGGAATGTCTCCTTACGATACACAAAAACTCATAAAAACTGTAGAGTTTGTACAAATAGATATACCTAGAAAAATTGAGGTAAACCTTGTCTTGTCTGCTACAGTAAAATATGAAGACATGAATGATCTTTATAATAACTTTTCATTTTTGAATTTAAATTCAGTCATTATTACTAAGTTTGATGAAACAAAGCATCTTGGAACATTATTAAATTTTATGTTATTATATAATATTCCTATGAGTTATTTTTCTATAGGTCAAGAGGTGCCAGACGATCTTTTGCTTGCTTCCAAAGAGTACCTTTTGGAACGTTTTATTGGTGACTTGGATGAAGGGTGAAACGCAGGCACTTCATTTAGTCAAAATAATGCAAAAGCATATACAAACTGTTTTGTATGAACTAGCACTGCCCCTTGTTACGGTGCGACGCTCTAAACTTAAAAGTTTAGATGTGGATGATGTGTTACTTTTAGCCTTAGATGTATTGGAATTTGTATTGATAGAAAAAGATGCTATCTGTGCAGAGCTTGTACTTAAAAATATGAATGGTACTTGTGTTATAGAGACTATAAAGATATATAATAAGCCCATATCGATATATGATAGTAATAAATATGAAATGATAAAACTTTCTTTTGGTTTATTTTCAATAAAAAATTTAGAGTTGGGTAATATACTAGACATGACACAGTTTAATGTAGATAATATATCTTTAATACTGGGTAAGAAAAAGTTAGCACAAGGCTCTTTGGTTTCCATAGAGAATAAAATTGCTATGAAGATAAACAAGGTAATGAAATGACAGAAAATAAAAAAAAGAAAGTATTGGTTGGTATGAGTGGTGGTGTTGACTCCACAGTAGCTTCCATGCTTTTGCAAAAAGAGGGTTATGAGGTAGAAGGTGTGTATATGAAATTACATAATAAACCAGGCTACCATGAAGAAAATTTTATAAAAGTACAAAGAGTAGCCACATACTTGGGCGTGAAAGTACATTTTTTAGACCTAAGTAAAGAGTTTGAAGGCAATGTCTATAATTACTTTGTTGAAAGCTATAAAGAAGGCTTAACACCAAATCCTTGTGTGATGTGTAACCGAACCATTAAATTTGGCAAGATGGTTGAGTTTGCAGACAGCATAGGTGCAGACCATGTAGCTACAGGGCATTATATAAAGTGTGACGGTGAGTTCATTTATGCAGCAGAAGATGCAAACAAAGACCAAAGCTATTTTTTATGTGAGGTGAAAAAAGAGGTCTTACCTAGACTACTTTTCCCACTTGGAACATGGATCAAAGCAGATGTAAAAGCCTATGCTGCCAATATAGAAGTACTAAAAGATTTTGCTACACAAGCAGAAAGTTCTGAAATATGTTTTGTTGAAAATTCTTACGATGAAGTGCTAGCCAAACATATGGAAATAGATATGCCAGGTGAAGTGATAGATAGAGAAGCTAAGGTAATAGGTACCCATAAAGGGTATATGCATTATACCATAGGAAAACGTAGAGGGTTTACGGTTGATGGTGCGCATGACCCACACTTTGTACTTGAAATAAAACCTGAAACAAACCAAATAGTAGTAGGCACAAAAGATAAACTTGAAGAAAATGCGTTTGAAGTGAAACAAATTAATCTTTTTCAAGACTTGAGAGAGTTTGACTGTATGGTGAAAGTACGTTACCGTACCAGCGCTGTACCCTGTCATGTAAGTATTGTAGAGGGTAGGGCAAAGGTAACATTAAAAGAACCTGTATTTGGACTTGCAAAAGGGCAAATAGCTGCTTTTTATGAAGAAGATAAATTACTTGCTGGTAGTGTGATATGTTAAAAATGAGAGTATAATTTAAACTGTGTAAACCCCAACAAATAGATTTATTTGATATAGTAGTCAAGTAGATTATTGAGAAGGGTTTATATATGCACCCCAGTTACCACGTTAAAAAAAGCTGAAATAAATCAAAAAATTTAGTTTTTTCATTTATTCCAACCAATTCTTTTTTCATAAATATCATTATTGAAAACTTGTTTGTTTTTATAAAGAGAATTGTAACTACTCACCCCCTCCAATACAAAAAACTCAACTAAAAACCTCCATAAAA
>CAZEUM010000094.1:0-5047 GCA_964514765.1 uncultured Sulfurovum sp. | reverse complement strand
ATTCCACAAGATTATGAAATTTTTGAAGAGATTAAAAATAAACTTTTTGCCTCTTGATTTTACTGTAGTATCCTTGGTTCTAAACACCTACATGTTACAATAGTTCAAATATTTTAAAGGTTTAAAATGAAGTTTTCAGGAAACAATGTATTGGTTACAGGTGCTAGTAGGGGAATAGGGGCAGAGATAGCCAAGGGTTTGGCAGCTATGGGTCTAAAAGTATGGGTAAATTTTCGTTCAGGTGAGGCAGAAGCCAATGCAGTCAAAGCAGACATTGAAGCAGCAGGTGGGAAAGCAGAAGTTATTGGTTTTGATGTAAGCAGTGAAGAAGCTTTTGTAGCTGCTATTAAAAGTATTGTTACTAAAGATGCTGAGTTGGCGTACCTTGTAAACAATGCAGGCATTACCAAAGATGGTTTAGCTATGCGCATGAAAACACAAGCCTTCATGGATGTGATAAATGCAAACTTGACCTCTACTTTTATAGGCTGCAGGGAAGCGCTTAAAGTAATGCGTAAAAAACGTTTCGGGTCTGTTGTGAATATTGCATCCATCGTAGGTGAAACTGGAAATGCAGGGCAGACAAATTATGCTGCTTCTAAAGGTGGAACCATAGCAATGACCAAAAGTTTTGCCATGGAAGCCGCAACTTCTGGCATACGTTATAATACAATTACCCCTGGTTTTATAGCCACTGAAATGACTGAAGTCTTAAAAGATGAGGTTAAAGATGCATTTACTGCCAAAATACCTATGGCAAGATTTGGAAACCCCTCAGAAGTAGCTGACGCAGTAGCCTTTTTACTTTCTGACCATTCTTCTTACATTACAGGAGAGACCTTAAAAGTTAATGGTGGGATGTTGATGTAATTCCCAAAGACTTACTCTCAGGATTGTCCTGATGTACTTGAATCATTGTATTATAAGGTGACTGATACCTTAACACTTCGAGTTTTTTCTGATAATTATAAAGAAATAAAAAGCTCATCATGTGTATTTTGAGTGAGTCTAAAGTTTCATGGTGCTACACTTTCCTCACCTTTTCGGGCATCACTAGCTTTCGCCTATGCACTGTTACTCTTTTTTACCTTGGCTATGGCTAGGGTTTCAAAAGAGTGCCTAGCCTGTGAGAAAAGCTAGTGATGTTGTGGGTATTACCTATTATTAGAGGTCTCCTATATGCTATTTCTGCCTCTCTAAACATATATTTCCCTATAAATATACATTTTTTTAGACTTTTTTTGTTATACTTAGTTGTATTTTTAACAAACTTAAGGAGTAATCAATGGCATTATTTGATGATGTAAAAGAAGTAGTAGTTGAGCAACTAAATGTGAACCCAGATGAGGTTAAAGAAGAGTCTAAATTCGTAGAGGATCTCGGGGCTGATAGTCTTGATGTTGTTGAATTAGTAATGGCACTTGAAGAAAAATTCGATATCGAAATTCCTGATGATCAGGCAGAAGCAATTGCAACTGTATCTGATGCAATTAAATTCATCGAAAACGTATAAACAATATTCCCTTCGGGGAATTTAACATACAATATATATCAGTATTTTTTGAAATATTAATATATATTTTACTTAGCTAGGAGCGCCAGTGAAAAGAGTAGTAATTACAGGTTTAGGGATGATAAACGCTCTAGGGCTAGACAAAGAAACAGCATTTTCTGCAATTTTAGAAGGAAAGTGTGGCATAAGCAAGATAGAATCTTTTGATGCAGAAAAACATTCTGTAAATATTGCAGGAGAAATCAAAGATTTTGACGTAAGTACAGTTTTGGATGCAAAAGAAGCTAAGAAAGCAGATAGGTTTATACAGCTTGGGCTTAAAGCTGCTGCTGAAGCAATGGAAGATGCAAAATTACCTGAAGACGTAGACATGGAAAGATTTGGTGTGGCTAGTGCCTCAGGTATTGGTGGTTTACCTAACATCGAAAAAAATTCAGTAGTGTGTAGTACAAAAGGACCAAGAAGAATTTCTCCATTTTTTATCCCTTCTTCTTTGGTTAATATGCTGGGCGGATTTATCTCTATTTATCAGGGGATAAAAGGTCCAAACCTTTCTTCTGTAACGGCTTGTGCGGCAGGTACCCACGCCATAGGTGAAGCTGCGAAGTCTATTATGGTGGGTACAGCAGACAAAATGCTTGTTGTGGGTGCAGAATCAGCAATTTGTCCAGTGGGCATTGGTGGATTTGCCGCGATGAAAGCACTTTCTACAAGAAATGATGACCCCAAAACAGCTTCAAGACCATTTGATGCAGACCGTAATGGCTTTGTGATGGGCGAAGGCGCAGGTGCATTGGTTTTAGAGTCTTATGATGATGCTATTGCACGTGGAGCTACTATATATGCTGAGCTTATTGGCTTTGGTGAAAGTGGTGATGCCAATCATATTACCACACCCACAATGGATGGACCTTTACGTGCGATGAAAGGTGCCTATAAAATGGCAGGTGAACCAAAAATAGACTATGTGAATGCACATGGTACTTCAACACCAGTTAACGATAAAAATGAAACAGAAGCGCTCAAAGAGTTATTTGGTGGCAAAGAAAATTGTCCACCAGTTTCTTCAATTAAGGGTCAGTTGGGACATTGTTTAGGTGCAGCAGGTGCTATTGAAGCGGTTGTTTGTCTAATGGCCATGCGAGATGGTATGCTTCCTCCAACAATTAATCAAATAACAGCAGATGAAAATTGTGATTTAGATTACATTCCTAACAAAGCAAGAAAAGCTGACATCAATATTACTATGTCTAATTCATTTGGTTTTGGTGGCACAAATGGTGTCGTTATCTTTAAGAAAATATAAGGATACATACATGGCAACCTATTTAGATTTTGAGAGCAAAATTGAAAAGATACAGGAAGAAATTGTATCTGCCCAAGTCATTGCAAATTTTGAGGCTGTTAATAAACATCAAAATGATTTAGAAAAAGAGGTGCAAAAGACCTTTAGCTCTTTGAGTGACTTCCAAAAACTTCAACTTGCACGTCACCCAGATAGACCTTATTCTTTAGATTATATTAGACTTATTATGGATGATGCTTACGAAATACATGGTGATCGTGCTTTTAGAGATGACCCTGCTATTTTATGTTATATAGGCTGGATTAATGGGCAAAAGACTATGCTTATTGGTGAACAAAAAGGGCGTGGAGTTAAAAACAAAATCAAAAGAAATTTTGGTATGCCAAACCCAGAAGGTTACAGAAAAGCACTTCGTGCAGTCAAAATGGCTGAAAAATTTGATATTCCTGTCTTGATGCTCATAGATACTCCAGGTGCTTACCCAGGTCTTGGAGCAGAAGAGAGAGGGCAGTCTGAGGCAATTGCTAGAAACCTTTTTGAATTTGTTTCTGTTAAAGTACCTATGATCTCCATCGTCATAGGTGAAGGTGGTTCTGGAGGAGCATTGGCTATTGGTGTAGCAGATAAACTGGCGATGATGCGTTATTCTGTCTTTGCTGTTATCTCACCAGAAGGCTGTTCTGCTATTCTTTGGAATGATCCAACAAAAATTGAAGCAGCAACCAAAGCACTTAAAATAACACCTGAAGATCTCTTATCTCATGGATTAATAGATGATGTACTTAACGAACCACTAATAGGTGCACACCGTGACAAACAAGTAGCAGCAGATGTCCTAAAAACATATTTTTTAGAAAGAGTAAAAGAGCTTAGAACACTTTCAGAAGATGAAATGCTAGACCAGCGTTATAAAAGACTGACTGCTGTTGGCGCTTTTTCCGAATAACACATAAGCACTTTTTTATGATACACGAGATTGCAACAAGCATTATTTCTTACATTGGAGATATGGGCTATTGGGGTATTTTTCTTTTGATGTTTGTTGAGAGTACTTTTTTCCCTTTTCCTAGTGAAATTATTATTATACCTGCCGGCTATCTTGCATACAAGGGTGAAATGAACCTTTACCTTGTTATACTTGTAGGCATTTTGGGTTCATTGGCTGGGGCACTTCTTAATTATTATCTAGCAAAATCATTGGGTAGACAATTTATTTTAAAATATGGTAAATACTTTTTTATTAAAGAAGATACCTTAGACAAACTAGACATATTTTTTACTAAACATGGTGAAATTTCCACCTTTACTGGTAGACTTATCCCTGGCATAAGACAACTTATATCATTACCCGCAGGATTGGCACAAATGAACATGGCTAAGTTTTTGCTTTATACCGCTTTGGGTGCAGGTATATGGGTAGTAGTACTTGTTATGGTTGGTTA
Organism: uncultured Sulfurovum sp.; assembly: GCA_964514765.1. Taxonomy (GTDB): domain Bacteria; phylum Campylobacterota; class Campylobacteria; order Campylobacterales; family Sulfurovaceae; genus Sulfurovum. Next base: position 786 of record CAZEUM010000094.1, on the reverse strand, counting down.
TTTGGTAGGTTCAAATGAAGAGCTTATATCAGAATATTTAAAGTCAGCTACATTTATAGCTTTAGCCTCTGTAATCTTGATTATAATTTTTTATGTCGTAAGGAACAAAAGACGCAAAGAGATATTGGAAGATTAACTATTTACTTTTTTGCATCATATAAAAATGTATTTTGGCATTCAGTTGCTTTGGATTTTTGAATTTGTAAGTGGCTTTTTGGCTAAATACTTAATACCTCTTCTTTAATACCTCTAAGACCACATCAAAATCTTTCTCATGTCCAAAACAGGAGTTAGAATTACATATCATAAATCCATCATTACTGTCATTTTTGAGTAGTGAAAAGGGATGTGCTAGGGCATCGATATCAGATATATGAGCTTTTAGCTTTTCTTCTTTGGCTTTGATGATGACATCATCTTTTAAGTAGCGTATAACCATATGCGTCATGCTTGGGGTAGATATGGGTTGACGCATTACATCATAAGAGTAAATCTCTAAGGTCTTAAAGACAAACTTTTTGTAAACAATATCTACAAGGGATGAAATGCTGTAAAGGGAAGAAATCATAGTAGATACAGAAGAGGGGTAAGAGCTGTCATAAATGTCTGCATTGGTTTCAAACTCACCACGGCTAAACTTCCATTTGCCTTTGTCAAAATATTTTTCTATAGCATTGTTGGCTAGTTTGCTGGCTGTAATGAGGTAGATTTCGTTGAGTGTACTATTGTAAGCTTCTATGAGTGCTTCTGTGAGGTAGGCAAAGTCTTCTAAAAAGGCTTTTATTT
>CAZEUM010000093.1:0-5077 GCA_964514765.1 uncultured Sulfurovum sp. | reverse complement strand
AAAATGAAATCAACAAACCTACCCCAATTGAAAAAATATAATACATAGGATTTTTTACCTTAGCCGCAATCTTAAAAATACGAAATACTATAAACAAAATAGTCAAAGTCACAAAGACCACCCCCACAAAACCCAATTCTTCCGCAATCCCAGCTAAAATAAAGTCTGTATGCACTTCGGAAAGATAGCCTAACTTAAACTGACCGTTCCCCAAGCCTTCTCCACAAAAACCACCATTGTGGATGGCATTTAAAGAGTTTGAAATTTGATAAGGCTCTCTTCCTGCTTCAATACGTAAATTTTGTATGGAATCAAAAGGTAAAATAGACAATATATTATCTTGTACTGTTCCCCACCAACTTTTAATACGTGCCATACGGTGTGGTACAAAAAAAATGAGTCCAATAAAGGCTACAAATACACCTGAAAGCAGGGTAAAAAAGAATTTTAACGACGAACCGATAAACAAAAAAAGCACCATTAAGGTAGCACCTAAAACCACAATTTGACCTAAATCTTTTTGAAACACAGCAATGATTATTACTGCCACAAGAAAAAGAAAAAGATAAGGTGAAAAAGCACGTATTTCTTCCCAAAATCCCATATTCGTTTTACCAAATAACTTACGCTCAAAACTCCAAGCAAGAAAGAAAACAAAACCTACTTTAAAAAACTCAACAGGAGCAATAGACATAGGACCAAAACGTATCCACCTTTTAGCCCCACCCACTTCATTGACCAAAGAAGTGGGTAAAAACTGCATCACAATAATCAAGATGAAAAAAGCGATAAATAAAGACAAGCCTATTCTATGAAACCATGTATCTGGCTCTAGTTTACTTAAAATGACCATAGCCAAAAAACCAATAAAGATAGCCATACTTTGCCGCATGAAAAAATGAAAATCACCATAATTAAAATGTAATACAGTATACGTGGAGAGTGAATAACTCATCACCAAAGATAGTGTTAAAAGTATCATGACCGCAGCCAAAAGGGGTTTGTCTATCATCTTGCATTCTCTTTTGTTGAATTCTAATCCATATTAATTAGTATTTTAACAGATTTAATAGATAACTTTGTTAAAATTACACACAATAAGAGGGGAAAATGTCTAAAGAAATACAAAACAACGCCATACATCAAAGAAAAAACAAAATTTCTTTTCTTTTTATACTTTTGCTCATTGCTATGGCTATTTTTTTGACTTCTATCCTAAACACCATCTCTTCAGATAGACGTGTCCCCAGTTATCATGCAACAGTTCATGACCGTTCTTTTCGTGGGGCTATCATTTCTGCAGATGGATATACACTTTCGTCTTCTCAAAAAACCTATCAAGCAGTGATACGCGGAGCTAGTATAGAACCAGGTAAAAAAGCCCTTTTTGTAAAACTTTTCTCCATTTACTCTAACATCCCAGAGGAAAAACTGCTTAAAAAGTTTAAAAACCGTAAAGGCAAAGAGATACAAGGGAATATCATCCTTTCCAAAACCATTAATGCGCGCTCTGCCATGCAACTTAAAGCTCTTTCTTATAAATTACGTAAACTTGGCGTGTTCAATTCTATTAAAAACAGAAGAGGTATTGAAGTAGTATATGGTTTAGACATCATAGAAAATGGAGAGAGCAGACGCTTCCCTCTTGCAGATGTTTTAAGTCCTATTTTGGGTTATGTGGGCAAAAAAAGTGATGGTACATACACCCGTCCTTCGGGTAAAAAAGGTCTTGAACGGGCTTATGATAAACATATTACTTCTAAAAAAAATGGGTACTTTCGGGGGAAACGTGATGTAGTAGGTGCGGTGATTCATGATAAAAATAGCATTAACATAGAACGTGTAGATGGTCTTAACCTACATCTCAATATTCCTCTTGCTTTGCAACGTCGTGTAGAGCTAATGATAGACCAAATGAAACTTAGCATTGATGCTAATGAAATCATCGTTGGAGTAATGGAAAGTAAAACAGGAAAAGTATTGAGTTTGGCAACTTCAAACCGCTATAACCCTGCCCACATTAGACACAAAGACATCGCTACACTTGTTCCTAAGTTCACCGAGTATCCTTATGAAGCAGGTTCTGTTTTAAAACCTCTTGTGATTGCCATTGCCCTAGATAAAAAAAGAATAACTCCCAACACATGGTTTAAAACAGGCTACAGAAAGTTTAACATTACAGGGGGACAATCTGTAAGTGATGATGATTATTTTGAGTCTATTCCTGTCACAGAAATCATCGTACATTCTTCAAATATTGGTACATCTCAAATTTCATGGAGACTTACAGGTCAGGAATTTAGAGAGGGTTTACTTCAATTTGGTATTGCTAAAAAAACGGGTATTGACCTCTCGCGTGACTTGCCAGGTTCCCTAAAGTCAGTCAAGAAACTAAACCATAAAATGCACAGAGCAAACTCATCTTTTGGATATGGTATAATGGTCACACATGCACAATTACTCAAAGCATACTCTGCTTTTAACAATGATGGTGTGGCAGTTACCCCTCGCATTGTAAATTACCTTCAAGATACTAAAGGAAACCGTTATACACTTGACCCAAAAATAGGTGACATGCAAGCTGTCGGTAAAAAAGCTGCCAATCAGATTCATGACATACTTTTAGAAGTGGTCAAACGTGGTACTGGAGTAAAAACACAATACCTAGGTTTAGAGATAGGTGGGAAAACAGGAACCGCGCATATTGCAAAAGGTGGGCATTATGTACGAGAGTATCATAGTAGTTTTTACGGTTTTGCCAATGACAAAGAAGGCAATAAATATACTATTGGTGTGCTGGTCATACGTGCAAAAAGATACCGCCACTATTTTGCTTCAAAATCTGCTGTACCTACGTTCAAAAGAATAGTAGACATTCTAGTAGAGCTCGATTACCTCAAACCCGAAAATGGCATAATAGCTCCTAGCCCAAAAATTAAGATAGAAGAGAAGAAACCTGTACTTGAAAAAGCTACATCAACGGTTAAAGAACTTTTTAAACTGCAAAAGACATCTAAAATAAAAAAAGAGGTAAAGAAAGTTACACCAAAAGTGAAAATACCTGCTCAAAATAAATCAACCCATGAACTTTTTGAAGACCTCTTTTGAATCCACAAATTATCAAATGAAATTTAACTACTTCAACCTAACACTCTACAACAAAATAGAGCTCCTAACAAAGCTTCCAAGAAGCAATCACGAAAACACCAATGAGGAACTCATGCAACAAGCTTATATGCAATGGGGAGAAAATTTATTTCGTGAAATTAATGCTGACTTTGCATTTTCCTTTTATGATAAGCCAAAAGATATTTTGTATGCAGCAAGAGACACGTTGGGAGTCAAGGCACTGTATTATGCAATAAAGGATGGAAAATATTATTTTTCTGATAATATTGATACATGTTTAAATTATCAAAAATTGAAAAAAAAGTAAATGTAAAATCAATGCGAACATTACTTCATAATACAGAAATAGAATATGAAGACACGATGTATGAGGATATTTTCAGAGTCCCTCCTGGGCATTATTTGAAAATAGAAAAAAATAAAGTAACTTTAGTACGCTATTGGTCACCCGAAAATATAAAAACCAATTATGCCATAACATTAGAAGAAGCTTCTGTGAAATTTAGAGATCTTTTTGAGAAGGCCATAATTGCTAGAGCTGGAAGTGATACAAAAACAACTTATGAACTAAGCGGAGGACTAGACTCTTCATCCATAGTTTCACTGCTTAAAAATAAATACCCTGAAAAGAAAATTGATACATATTCTATGAGTTTTGATGGTTTAAAATGTGATGAGTCTGAATATATTCAAGATGTAGAAAAAAAATATAGTTTCCATACCACAAACATGGCTTCAGAAAGCATTGATTATGTTAGTAAATTTGATTTTAAATTTAACTACAAAATGAACCCTCATTGGCCAATAACAACAACCTTTACCATGATGTTTCCTATGCTAGAACAAATGCATAAAGATGAGAAACAGATTATTATTACAGGTCAAGGTGGAGAGCATCTTTTGACAGGTCATTGTACTGTTTTGGGAGAATTATTAAAAAGAGGAGAATTTAAAAAAATAACAAAAGAGTTAATGTCCAAATCATATTCATTAAAATATATGATTGGCTGTGCCCTACTACCTTTAGTGGGTCATAAAATAAAAAATATTTTAAAAAAAGAAAAAAATACACGCATAAAACTGGCAGATTTATTTCAAATAGACAGCATCAACTCTGTTTTAAAAAAGTCTAGCATTAATGCATTGGTTTCACCATCACAATCAACAATGATGGATAGTAATGCACTACATGTTTTAGAAAGTGTTTATAATGTAGAGTTTAGACATCCTTTTTACGATAAAGAGCTTGTAGAGTTTGTACTCTCCTTACCACCTGAGTATCTCTATTCGCAAGGTTGGACTAAAACGTTGTTACGCTATTCCATGGAAGATATCTTACCTGATAAAATTAGATCGCGTAAAGATAAGGCTGACTTTTTCGAGGTAATTATCCAGCAACTTAAAGCTATTGATTTCAAAGCCGTATTAAAAAAATCAAACCTTGTTGCTCTTGGTCTCATAGAACAAAAAGAGATAGATACATTGCTACAGCACTTTAATGATGGCAACAATAGAGACTTGCTTCACTTGTGGACTGTACTAAATATAGAATACTGGTATCAACAAATAATTCGTCAAAAATAATTTAAAATTCTATAATATTTTTATGGTATAATAAAAAATAAATGAACAATACTTAGGACTTTTTGTGAAAAAGAAATATACTTCCCAAAAACTCATATCTATTGGAGACATGGTAAACAATACCTTGGGTGGATCTGGTATATTTGCAGATAGTGGCACACGTCAGGCTGGTGGGAACCAAAGAGTAAATAGTGGTATGAATAATAACCGACGGAACAATACCGGTTTCAACAATGATGGTTTTAGAAATGATGGCTTTAGGCGATAGTACACAAATGACACACCCTTATTTTGTATATATCAATAAAATACAATACAATCAGTGCCTAGCTTCGACAAGGCATTTTTATCTTATCTTGGAACT
>CAZEUM010000092.1:0-5084 GCA_964514765.1 uncultured Sulfurovum sp. | reverse complement strand
TAGTAGACAGATTAAAAAGCCGCTTTGAATGGGGACTCATGGCAGATATACAACCACCAGGACTTGAAACAAAAATTGCCATCATTCAAAAAAAATGTGAACTTGATGGTATACATTTAGACGCTGAAATCATTAACTACATTGCCACAAATATGGGCGATAATATACGTGAGATAGAAGGCACAATCATAAAACTAAATGCACTATCTTCTATGCTTAACCAAAAAATTACCCTTGATTTTACACAGAGTGCTATTAAAGATCAACTTAAAGAGAAAAGAGAAAATATTAGCATAGATGATATTATAAAAATAATTTCTAAAGAACTTAACATTAAACCTTCTGATATTAAATCAAAGAAACGTACTAAAAATGTTGTAAATGCGCGAAGAATTGCCATATACCTTGCAAGAAACCTTACTCTAAATTCTATGCCACAAATTGCAGTTTATTTTGGAATGAAAGACCATACAGCTATTTCACATGCTATGAAAAGAATCAATGAAATCATAGATAATGATGAAAATTTTAAAGTCATTTTAGAAGAACTTTCTAATAAAGTAAATACACAAATACAAAATAACTAACAAGAAAGTATTTTAATCAGAGTAGTATCATATAAAACTTGAATAAAAAAAAGATATAATTTTAATAGGTGAATAGATTGTGAATAGTTAAAAAGAAAAAACACAGAGTTAAACAACGGCTACAACAGTAAAAAAGTGCTTATTCACATTTTCATGTCAAACTACTACTACTACTACTATTATTAAAAATAAGGGAAAGTCAATGAAGATAAGAGCGAAGAAGCAAATAATAGAATCTATACTTATTAATTTACAACCTTTTTTAGAAAAAAAAGATGCCAGTCAAATTACTTCACACATATTATTTATAACACAAAATAATAAATGTATAATCAAAGCAAGCGATTCTGAAATAGGTTTAAAAATTGTTACAAATAATATAGCTATAGAAGCTGAAGGATCTTTTACTGCCAATGGTAAAAAACTTTTAGACATCATACATATTTTAAAAGATGATGAAATTACTTTAGAACTCATAGAAAATACACTTATTATTAAACAAAAACATTCTAAATTTAAACTTCCAACTTTTGATCCTAAAACTTACCCTGAATTTCCAAACATAGAAGAAAAACCTCAAATTACTTTAGACTCATTAAGTTTAATACAAAATCTTAAAAAAATCTCACCGGCTATAGATACAAATAATCCTAAATTTGAGCTCAATGGTGCTTTAATCAATATAAAAAGTAATTCTACGGATCTTGTAGGTACAGACACAAGAAGATTAGCCATAGCAACAATTCTTGGAAACAACGAAAAAGAGCTTTCCCTTATTGTTCCTAAAAAAGCTATTTTAGAAATACAAAAGCTATTTTTAGATCAAATAGATATTTATTATGATGAAACCAATCTTATAATTGCTAATGAAAATTACTTTTTCTATACAAGATTAATTAATGGTAAATTTCCTGATTATAAACGTATTATTCCAGCTTCTATTAAACAAAAAATATCTCTTCCTAAAAAAGAGATGATTGATGCTATTAAAATGATTACAACAATTTCTCAAGAAATAAAAATGACACTTTTGACCAATAGCATAATATTTAACTCTTTATCTGCTGATAATGTTGAAGCTAAAACAGAAGTAGAAATAACTACAGGTTTAGAAGAAAAATTTGAAATTTCATTTAATAGTAAATATCTTTTAGATTTCATCTCACAAATTAATAAAAATGTATTTCTTTTAGAGTTAAATGAACCATCTTTACCTTTTATCCTAAGAGATGATAATTTTATTACCATCATCATGCCAATTGTCGTGTAATATAAAAAGGAAAAGCATACTATGGACGAAAACTCAACAAAATATATTTTTGTTACAGGTGGGGTACTGTCTTCTTTAGGAAAAGGTATTACAGCTGCTAGTGTAGGAACATTATTAAAACATACAGGACAACGTGTAGGTGTGCTTAAATTAGACCCATATATTAATGTAGACCCAGGCACTATGTCTCCTCTTGAACATGGTGAAGTTTTTGTGACTAAAGATGGAGCAGAAACAGATCTTGATTTAGGTCATTATGAAAGATTTTTAGATACATCTTTAACACAAAACAACAATTTTACCACAGGACTTGTGTATAAAACAGTAATTGAAAATGAACGTAAAGGTAAATATTTAGGAAAAACAATCCAAGTAGTTCCTCATATTGTAAATGAAATAAAAGAACGTATCATAAAAGCAGGAGAGGGTAGAGACATACTCATAGTAGAGCTAGGTGGAACTACAGGAGATATAGAAGGTTTACCTTTTCTTGAAACCATTAGACAAATGAAACATGAATTTGGTAAAACTAAGGTAATGAATATACACGTAACACTTTTACCATATATTAAAGCTGCAGGTGAACTTAAAACAAAGCCTACACAGCATTCAGTGCAAGAACTTAGACGTATTGGTATTGCACCTCATATGTTGGTACTTCGTGCAGAAGTACCTGTATCTAACGAAATTAAACATAAAATTGCTTTTTCCTGTGATGTAGATGAAGATTCAATTATAATAGCTGCAGATGCAACCACTATCTATCAAGTACCTTTGAACTTTTTAGAACAAGATATGTTAACACCTATTTGTAAACAACTTGAACTTGAAAACTGTACACCAAAAATGGATGAATGGTCTAAATTAGTACATAGAATTATGCTACCAAGCAATGAAATGAAAATAGCCTTTGTTGGTAAATATTTGAATTTAAAAGAGTCTTATAAGTCTCTTACAGAAGCACTTATACATGCAGGAGCACATTTAGATACAAAAGTAAATATAAAATGGGTTGATTCTGAAAAAGTAAATAATGATGGTGCACAAAAATTTTTAAATGATTGTGATGGTGTTTTGGTTGCTGGTGGTTTTGGTGTACGTGGAATTGAAGGAAAAATTAAAGCCATACAATATGCAAGAGAGAGAAAAATACCTTTTTTAGGTATCTGTCTTGGTATGCAACTTTCCATGATAGAATTTGCTAGAAATGTACTTAAATTGGAAGATGCAAACTCTGTAGAATTTAATGAACATACTTCTGAAGCACTTATTTACCTTATAGATGAATTTATAGATGCTTCAGGTTCTAAACAAGTACGAACAAAAACATCACCTATGGGTGGAACTATGCGTTTGGGTGAGTATGAATGTGAAACAAAAGAAGGTTCTAATCTTAGAAATGCTTATGATGCACCTATGATTTATGAGAGACATAGACACCGTTATGAAGCAAACCCTAAATATAGAGAAGCTTTAGAAGCAAATGGCATGGACATTACAGGTGAATCAAATGGTCTTATAGAGGCTGTTGAAGTTGTAGATCATCCATGGTTTTTAGGGGTACAGTTTCACCCTGAATTTACGTCAAGACTTCAAAATGCAAACCCTGCTATTTTAGCTTTTGTAGAAGCTTCGCTTTCACATAAAAAACTAGATGCATAAAAAATTAACGCTACCTACGTTAGAATTACTTCTTAAAAATCGTTTTAAAGAGGGTTTTCTCTCTTTAAAAGACCTCCCTCAACCTTCTACTTTTAAAGATATGGACAAAGCGACTAAACGAATAGTATTAGCCATAAAAAACAATGAGAAAATAACTATCGTAGGTGATTATGATGTAGATGGTGTAACATCTACTACTCTTATGAGACTTTTTTTTGCTGAGATTGATTATGATATAGAGTGGATTATTCCTAACCGTTTTAAAGATGGTTACGGTCTTTCTGCCAATATCATTCCACGTATACTTGGTACAGATTTGGCTATTACGGTGGACAACGGTATTTCTGCTGTATATGCAGCAAAGTTGTGTAAAGAAGAAGGGATTGATCTCATCATTACCGATCATCATTTATTGGCTGCTGAAGTACCTGAATGTTACGCGATTATAGACCAAAAACAAGAAGCTTGTACTTTTCCTTACTCTGATGTATGTGGTGCTCAAATTGCTTGGTATCTCATTGCATCACTTAAAAATGCCTTAAAGATACAAATAAATATGATGCCTTATATGGAACTGGTATCCATAGCAATCATAGCCGATATGATGCCTTTGCAACATATTAATCGAGCCATGGTAGAAGCAGGACTAAAAGCACTCAATAAAAGTACAAAACCTGCTATAAAAGCTTTTATGGAGCATAGCTCAAAAGAGACTTTAAATGCAGAAGATATAGGCTTTTTTTTAGCACCACTGCTTAATAGTGCAGGACGCATGGAAGATGCTTCATATGCTGTAGATTTTTTAAGTGCAAGCAATATTTATGATGCTAGAGTTCGTTTAGAAAAACTCATAGATTTTAATACCTTACGTAAAGCCACCGAACAAGCATTAACAGCTAAAGCATTAGCACAGGTGAATGTTAAAGATGAAGTCATAGTAGTTGAGGGTAAAGAGTGGCATGAAGGTGTAGTGGGTATTGTGGCAGCACGTGTGGCAAGGCATCATGAAAAGCCTTGTATTGTTTTAAGTAACAATGGCAAAGGGACACTTAAAGGATCTGGTAGAAGTTTTGGTGAATGTGATCTTTTTAGCATTACCAATAGCTGTAGAGAGCATTTAGAGAAGTTTGGAGGACATCAGGCAGCCATAGGGCTTTCTTTAGATGAAAACAGCCTAGAAGCCTTTAAATTACAACTTCAAATCAATTATGCCAAGGCGGACTATAAAAAAGATGAAATAGATCCAGATATTGTAGGTGAATTAGACTTTAAAGATATTTCTTTTGATCTGACGAAACTGATAAAAAAATACGAACCTTTTGGACAAGGAAACCCTACACCAAAATATATTTCTAAAAATGTACATATATTACAAGCAGATACCATGGGAAAAGAAGCAGAACATTTACGTTTTTCTTTTGCACATGAAGGCATAGTTATGGCAGGAGTACAGTTTAAAACACATGAAGTGTATAAAATTGATTCTAAGGTAGATGTTGTTTATACAGTAAATGAAAATCATTTTAGAGGAAAGGTTACTTTGCAGTTGATGGTGGAGAAGATCA
>CAZEUM010000091.1:0-5120 GCA_964514765.1 uncultured Sulfurovum sp. | reverse complement strand
TTTTTGCAAACTGATACCAAACTTTTTAACCTGTCTAGGTTATTACACGTCTAAGCGTGGAGATAGAGGAGATAAATGTATCTCGTAAAAGGAGTTTAGTACTCTCTTGCAGAAAAGTTTCGCATTGTATCCTTTTATACTTAATATAGTAAAACATATAAGAAGATAAAGTCACTTACTAAGTCAAGGCATAAAATATTTATATTCTTACTAGATGAGAATATACCACCTGATAGCAATGTGAGCAAAAGAGATATTAGAAATGTCAAGGTAAAGCTAAAAGTCTCTGGACAATTTAAGATCCATTATTGACACTCCCAGAAAAAGAAGCTTGAATGAATTTGAATCTTTGCTTGCTGTCGCTAAGGGTAATTGTGTGTTTTGCTTGGGGGTGATTGCTTACATAAAAACTATGCTAAACTTCCTAAAGAAATTATGGATTTCCTCTATTGCGTTTTTGATAAAAAGTTCAATTAGTTTATTAAAGGTGGGCACCATGTTGGTTTAGTGACCAAAAGATTTTTAAAATGCTAATTAAAAAAAGTGAATGAAGTAATGGCTAAAAAGCATTCGATAAAAGGAGCTGTAATGGCATTTAATCAATTAAGTGAAGAAGAAATAAGAGTCATAGTCAATAAAGGAACAGAACGTTCTTTCTCTGGAAAATTCTGGGAACATAAAGAGGATGGTATGTACACTTGCCGTCAATGCAATACGCCTCTATTTCCTTCAGACACAAAGTTTGACTCAGGTACAGGATGGCCTAGTTTTGATGATGCAGTTGAAAGTGCAGTAGAAGAAGTACCAGATATAGATGGCAGACGTATAGAAATAGTATGTGCCCACTGTAAGGGACATCTTGGGCATGTCTTTAAAGGTGAAAGAATGACAGAGAAAAGTACACGCCATTGTGTAAACTCCATTTCTCTTGATTTTGTAGCTAAACCAATTCAACCAAACTAAAAGAGATAGCTTGATACCATATGAAATCTTTCAATAAAAAGGATTTATATCATCTATTGCGTAGGCAATAGACCAAGTCTACCACTCGAATGCAAAAACAAATCAGCAATGCTGTGAATGAAGTGAGGAAATACCCTCATATAAGACAAATAGCCAATTTTCATAAGTTGGCTACAATAAATTATAAAGAGTAAGATTTAGTATATCGTGCTGCCCTTGAGACCAAAGTTAACTTTAAAGGGGACGTCCCCTAAAGCAAATAGACAATAGATTACAGCCCTAAGTACTTTAGATGTAATAGAGACAAGTATAGGTTGGCATAAATGAAAAAACTGAAAATGTTTATTAAATTCAGTTATTTTTAACTTGGCAACTGAGTTACCAAGCTTTTTAGCTTTCCCATACTAATTTTGTCTTGAATTCTATGCTGTATTTGGCTCTCTTGGGGTGGTATACATATCAAGTCTTTACAGGAAAAAAGCAAACAACTATCCTTTTTGCAGTGAATGATTTGGCTATCATAAAAGCAAGAGCAAAAGAGATGGGTATGGGTTATAAAAACCTTATAAAGAAAAAAATGCAACTTAGCCTAGGAGTTTTTTTACCATTTGGTTAATTCTCCCACCGTCTGCACGTGAGCCTATGATTGCTTTTGCTGCAGCCATTACTTTACCTATGTCTTTCATGCTTTGCGCACCTACAGAAGCAATGACCTCTTTTAGTGTTATTTCTAGTTCATTGTCTTCCATTGGTTCTGGAAGATAGACTTTGACTATGGCTATTTCAACATTTTCTTTGTCTACAAGGTCTTGACGTCCTGCATCTGCAAATTGTACCTTGGCATCTTCTCTTTGTTTAAGATATTTCATTAAGATAGCTTCAAGATCTGTATCTGTGACATCTCTTCTCTCATCTACTTCTATCTGTTTTACGGCTGCTTGTATGTTTCTAAGCGTGTCTCTTTTTACTGTTTCTTTTGCGCGCATTGCGTCTTTTATATCACTTTTAATTTGTGCATTTAAACTCATGTAGCTTGCTCCATTTATTTTTATATGATTATACTATAATCTTTTTATGATTATAACTATAGAAGATAAACAATTTGACACAAAAGACATCACGCAACTTTATCCTGCAGCTGTCGTGAAGACTGGACATGAAGATGAAACGACGCAGGTAAGCCTCGAATGGATAGAAGTTGAGGCCAAAGGTAAAGTGGAGTTGGTGGGGTATGGACTTTTTATACACATCGGCGAAGAAGAAAAACATAGTTTTATATTTGATAGCAAAGAAGAAATGGATGCAGCCGCAGGGCGTATAGCTGCACAATTGCAAAAGTAAAGAAGAATCATAAGCTATGAAAATGTATAAGAAATTTTAGCCAATATCTTCTAATTTTCTTTGTATTTAAGTTAGATTGTTCTATGATGTCATATTATTACCCCCACTAAGTGAATACCCAAACTTTTGAAAGAGTGAGAGGAGGTAAGATGTGAGTGAAAAAAGCTGTAGGACTAACTAGTTAATTCAAAGATTTTTTTGCTTGCAGCTTGCCTTCTCTCGCTCTTCCCAAAGGGTGCTGTGCTTTTGCCCATACTTTGCGTTAGATTTTCTCGAATTCGCTAAGGCGAGTCCTTCAAAAATCTGCCTTGAGTATGAACAAAATCACAGCATCAAAAATTTGGGTATTCACTTAGTGGGGTAATAGTATATTGGAGAATTTATGACAACATTTCAACTTTTATTACTCATCATCGCTGGAGGTGTATTTTACCTCTTTTTTAAACAACTGTTTTCAGGAAATCATCCTAAGAGAGGTGTAGACTTTGAAGCCAAGGTTGAAGATGAGCAGATAGGGGGCATTAGCCGTCCTGACAAAATATTCTCAAGAGCAACTGTAACGCCTACACGCATGGGACAACTCTTGCAAATGGCAGATGATGCTGTAGAAAAAAATGATATGGATGAGGCTAAAAAGGCATTGCAAAGTGCACGTATTGTAGATAAAAATAACATTGAAGTACTACAACGAAGTGGCTATGTGGCTATGCAAAGTGCTGATTATGAAGAGGCAAAAGAATTTTATGAAAAGATGATATCTTTAGATGCAAATGATGACATGGCACATGCCTTACTTGCAAATGTTTATCACAAGCTAGGTGATGAAAAAAATGCAGAACAATATCATGAAACAGCTATTAAAATAGACCCTGAGTATGCAGCACATCATTTTAATTATGCCAATACTTTATATGATTTAAATCGTAAAGATGAAGCACTTAGAGGCTATAAAAAAGCCTATGAGCTAGATAGCTCACTTGAAGTTGCAAAAGAGATGATTGCTAAACTAGGAAGTAAATAATGCCTGCTGAGTGTTTTGTTACCGAACAGGCAACAGCAGAAATACTTTTACGTGTAAGCAATGTTTGTGCCGAGTGTTATGATGACATTGTGGAAGGTGATACCATTCATTATGATATGCAAAATTACCGTTATTGATGTACTCTTTGTCAAGAGAAACTTTGTTATAAGATGAATGATGATTGTGAAATTGTAGAAGATGGAAGTTTCGGACTTTTTTGTTAAGCTACTTTTCTTTACAAATGTATTTAATTGCATTAATATAACTAAGGTTATTGAGTTTATGCCCTACATAGGCTATGTCAAATGCTGTACCATGGTCTACAGATGTTCTTAAAATAGGCAGGTTTAAACTCACATTTATCCCCTCATCAAAATAAAGTGCTTTAAGTGCAGTTAATCCTTGGTCATGATACATGGCTATGTAATGGGTATATTTTTTACGAACATTAGGGGTAAATGCCACATCTGGTACCATAGGGTTACTGTATGCTGTTGTGTCCTCACAACAGCAATTGCTTATGGTCTTATTTACACTATTAATCGCTTTTTGAATAATAATCTCTTCATCTCCTAAAACACCATCATCTCCTGCATGAGGATTGAGACCGAGGACAGCTACAGTTGTAGTAGGTTTGGCTGTTTTGTAGAAGTCTAGTAAAAAACGTGTCAAATTTTTTTCTTTAATGCTAGAAGCCACTTCTTTTAAGGGGATATGCTCTGTAAAGAGTGCGACATACATTTTTTCGCATCCAAGCATCATAATAGCCTCAGCATTAAAAAAATCACGCAAGGCATCGGTATGACCTTTATATCTCACACCTGCAAGCTCCCATGCCTTTTTGTGGATGGGTAGGGTACAGATAGCATCTACTTTTTTTTCTTTTGCTAGATTTACAGCGTAAATAAATGAGGCATAGGCGTATGCACCACTTTCTTTACTTACCATACCTGCATATATGTCAAAGTAAGGAGCGATATCGCCTATGGTCTGAAAGTTATTAGGAATTACAATGCTTAATTGTTTGGATGCTTGGGCTAACATTTTTTTGTCTATACAATAAAGTGGCTGTATATACTTAGAAATAGTACTATGGTTTTCAAGTGCGAGTTGAATGCCTATACCGTTCAAATCCCCAATGCTTATGGCTACTTTTTTCATGTAAATATATGCCCTATAATCAAGGTATTAATTTATCTTTCATGTCAAGTATGGCTTGTTCCAAACCTACATACACAGAACGTGCTATGATGCTTTGACCAATGTTTAGTTCTTCAATGGTTTCTATGGCAACAATGTCTGTTACATTTTGCATATTGAGTCCATGCCCTGCTGCTACACGAAGTCCAAATTCCATTGCTTCACAAGAAAGGTGACGTAAGTTACAGAGTTCTTGCCTTAGCATTTGTTTAAGTACTTTACGTGGAAGGTCTAGTTCTGCTATGCTATGATGCGTTTTAGAAAGATTTGTATACAGCATGGCATAAATGTTGGCATATTTACCTGTATGAAATTCTATCCATTCTACACATAAGTCTAGTGAAGCTTTCACGGCAGAACTTCTAGGGTCAATGAAGAGTGAGACTTCTATCTCTTGGGATTGAAGTCTTTTGATGGCTTTTTTTAATTTGCTTTGTTCTCCTTCAACAGCCAGTCCACCTTCTGTGGTTATTTCTTCACGTTTTTCTGGAACAAGTGTAACCCTGTGAGGACGTAAATCACAAGCGATGTCTATCATACTAGGTTCTGTGGCACACTCTAAATTGACAGGTAAAGAGGAGAGTGCTATGATGTT
>CAZEUM010000090.1:0-5133 GCA_964514765.1 uncultured Sulfurovum sp. | reverse complement strand
GTAAGAATAGCACAAAACAAAAAAAATACTGTACGTGTTGTTATCTCAGGAACAAGGCAGTATAAGCCTACGGCATATCAACCTTTTTTTTCGCATAATAAATATAATATTCCATTACCCAGAAATACTAAAACATTGCCTGCTAAGCGGTATACAAAGCCTACAGTAAAAAAAAGAGTAAATCCTAAACAAATACATTATCAGGTACCTTCTTTGAAGCGTTCACATAAATATGAATTGATTGTAGTTGATGCAGGACATGGAGGACATGACTCTGGCGCTATCGGTGGAGGTAAAAAAGAAAAAGACCTTGTTTTGCAAATAGCAAAAAGATTAGAAAAACGGCTTAAAAAGAGAGGTCACCCTGTTTATATGACAAGAAGAAGAGACCACTTTTTAAAACTGTCTCAGCGTACAAAAATTGCAGACAAGAAAAAGGCGGTGCTTTTCATTTCTATTCATGCGAATTCAGTAGCTAAGAAAAGTAGACATAAAATACATGGCGTAGAGACGTTTTTTTTGCAAAATACAAGAGATGCCAGGTCTCAGCGTATTGCAGCTAGAGAAAACAAGTCTGTACTTAAAGGTGCAAGTAAACTTAGCCGTAATGTGATTGTAGACTCTGTACTTTCTGGTCCTAAAATAGTGCAGTCTAATAAACTAGCGATTGATGTACACAGACGTATGTTGGCAAATCTACGAAGTCATTATAAAGGTGTGAAAGATGGGGGTGTAAGACATGCCCCCTTTTGGGTACTTGTAGGTGCAAGTAGACCTTCCATCTTGGTAGAAGTTGGATATATATCCCATCCTAAAGAGCGTAAAAGACTTTTTACCCCTAGGTATCAGGAGCTTATAGCCAAAGGTATTGCTGAGGGTGTAGATAATTATTTGGATAACAGAAAAAAAGAAATTGATTTTTAAGGATCTATGATGATAAATAGTAAAATGATGATTGCAGGACATGGTGGTCATGACTCAGGTGCAACAAAGTTTGATAAAAAAGAAAAAGATTTACTCCTTCAACTTGCAAAGAAGCTTTATAAAGAATTTAGAAGTGAAGGGCACAAAGTTTACTTAACGCGTACAAGTGATAAATTTTTGAAGCTAGGGGAGCGCACTAAGGTTGCAGATAAAAAAAGAAGCTAAAGTATTTATCTCTACAGGGGATGTCTAATAATATCTGACAAAAGTAGATACAATCAGGTTGAAGGAGATGGGGGGGTGTAAGACCTGCACCATTTTATGTACTTATAGGTGCTAGCCGTCCTTCTATACTTATAGAAGTTGAGTATCTTAGCAATCCAAAAGAACGTAAAAGACTATTTAGAGCTGATTATCAAGAAGAGATTATTGAGGGGATAGTTGAAGGTGCTGGAAGGTATTTGGACAACAGAACTAGAGAAATCAATCTCTAGTTCTTAGTTTACTTGTAATTTTTAATTGCTTCGTCTAAGATGGCAGTAGCTACTGCTTTGTCTTTAAAGCCAGCTACCTTTACCCATTTGTTAGGCTCAAGCATTTTGTAAGTTTCAAAGAAGTTCTTGATACGGTTTAGTATGTGTTGTGGTACATCCGCTAAGTCGTTAATGCCTGCATAAGTTGGGTCTACTTTTACTGTAGGTACTGCTATGAGCTTTTCATCTCTACCTGATTCATCTTCTGTCATAAGTACACCTACAAGTCTACACTTAATGCATGAACCTGCTTGAAGTGGGTAGTCACAAAGTACAAGAATGTCTGCAGGGTCTCCATCATCTGAAAGTGTATTAGCAACAAAACCATAGTTTGCTGGGTAGTGCATAGAAGAGTAGAGCACTCTGTCAACTTCCACTATACCTGAGTCTTTGTCTATTTCATACTTTATAGCCGAGTTGAGTGGTACTTCAATGATTGCTTTTACTTCATTTGGGTTTTTTCCATGTCCGATTTTACTAATATCCATAAGGGTATCTCCAATAAATTAAATTTTGAAGATTTTAGCATAATTATCATAAAGAGTTTATCAAAAGATGTTATACTTAAAAACTTTAATCAAAGTATTAAATAAAAAACAATTGAAGGATTCAATATGGCAGTAAGTTTAAGTAAAGGTGGAAGAGTTTCATTAAGTAAAGAAGCACCAGGACTCAAAAATATCAAAGTAGGTTTAGGTTGGGATGCAAATGCAACTGATACAGGTGCTCAATTTGATTTAGATGCATCACTTTTTTTAGTGGGTAAAGATGGTAAAGTCTTAAGTGACTCTCACTTTATTTTCTATAATAATACTACTTCTCCTGATGGTGCAGTTGTTCACCAAGGCGATAACCGTACAGGTGAAGGTGATGGTGATGATGAAGCAATTGAAATTGATTTATCAAAAATAGCTGCAGATGTAGATAGAATTATCTTTACGGTAACTATTGACGAAGCAGATAGCCGAGGTCAAAACTTTGGACAAGTGAACAATTCATTTATTAGAATTCTTAACCAAAATGGCGAAGCAGAAATTGCTAAATATGAGCTTGACGAAGATTATTCAAGTGAAATAGCGATTAACTTTGGTGAACTTTACCGTAAAAATGATGGTTGGAATTTTAAAGCCGTTGGTGCAGGATTTAACGAAGGACTTGCAGGATTTTGTAAAACATATGGAGTAAGTATCTAATGGCAATTAATTTATCAAAAGGTCAGAAGATAAACCTTAAAAAAGAAAATGGAAGCGATTTAACTTCTTTTTGTATTGGTGCAAACTGGGGTGCTATTGAAAGTAAAGGTATTTTTGGTGGAAAAAAGAAGAAAGCTGTAGACTTAGATTTATCTGCAGGTACTTTTGATAGCAATAAAAATTTGGTAGATACCATTTATTTTGGTAATTTAAAGACTAGTGGGATTTCTCACTCTGGTGACGATACAACAGGTGATATTGATGGTGATGATGGGCTAGATAATGAAGTAATTCAAATCAATCTTTCTCAAATTCCTAGCAATATTGATAATGTAGTTTTTGTACTTAACTCATTCCAAGGTCAAGATTTTGCAACAATTCCTTTTGCATCAATTAGACTTTATGAAGGTACGCCTGAGCGTGTAAATAACATCGTAGCAACATATAATGTAGCTAGTGATGCACAATTTTCTGGATTTGTTTCTATGATTTTGGGTAAACTATATAGAAGAAATGGAGAGTGGAAATTCTCTGCAATTGGTGAACCAACAAAAGATAAAAAGTTAAAACAAACCTTAGAAACAGTACAAGCAAAATATTTATAAAATAACAAAGGCAGTAAATGCTACCTTTATTTGTAGATAAGTTTTTTGAGAATTAAAAAATAAAAAAGGACGAAATATGTTAGATTGGAATAAGATAAAGAGTAAAACGAGTGAGCTTTATGGTGAAGCAGGTAAGAAATTTAGACAATATACACCAGAGAGCTTTTCCAAAGAAAAAAAGTTTGTTAATTCATTGGTGGTAAGTATGGCACTTATGACTATGGCAGATAAAAAAGCTGAGACGCAAGAGATTATTGCGACACTTGAATTAATTAATGAAATTGATGAAATTAATGATTTAAATCTTACTACCGAGGCCATAGAACTTTATGAATTTCACATAGAAGAGATGTCAAAAGCTGTAGAAAGTACAACAAAATGGATAATGATGGAAGCAAAATTACTCTCTGAATTAAGTAAGATGAAAGCCTATCCCGAGTATCCACCGATGATAGAAGCACTTATTGCTCATATTGCACAGAGTGATGGAAACTTAGACCCAAGTGAAATTGAGATGCAAAAGAAAATATTGAGTGCTATTAAATAATGAGGTATTGCCTATTGGTCTAGGAATTGGAGCGATGTTCGCAAAAATGTTTATGCATATCAATGAAATAATTATAAGAACGATAAGAGTAACATTCATCGCAATTGTCACTTATCATTCTCTACAAGCCAAAAGATAAAGAAGCAGTTTAAAGTATGGATATTACCTTAAAGACAGGTGTGTTAAAAGTTGGAAAGAACCAAGTCTTAGAGCGTTTAGTAGACTATAGTTCTCGTATCAATAAAAAAAGAGGTTTCTTCTTTGTAAGTAAGGTCTTGGGGAAACATATTCCAAGTAAACCTTCGCTTATGAAAGATATTTATAAAGAAATGGCAGAGTTAATCCCTACAAGTAAAAAGAAAACCCTTTTTGTAGGCTTTGCAGAAGCAGCAACAGCCTTGGGACAAGGGGTTTTTGAAGCACTCAATCTTGAGGATTCTTTTTATATGCACTCTTCAAGATTTAAAACATCTCATAAAGTTTTACTATCTTTTCAAGAAGAGCATTCTCATGCTCCAAGCCATATTTTTTATGCGCCAGAAGATGAAGCACTTCAAGATTTATTGAAAAATATTACAAGAATTATACTCATAGATGATGAAGTCACCACAGGAAATACTGCCAATAACTTAATTCAGGCTTTTCAAAAAGTACTTCCCCAAGTCGAAGAATATGCTCTTGTGAGTATATTAGATTGGACGAGAGAAAAATATCCAAACTTTGAAATATATTCTCTATATAAAGGGAACTTTAGCTTTGAAAAAAATGATAAAAAGTTCTCTAGTAATATAAAATCAGAAGCCAAAGATATTCCCTCACTAGAAAGTATTATTCCTTATAATTTTGCTAGATATGCTACAAAAAAATTAGAAATAAATGTCAAAAAATATGTAGAATTAAACGCTTTAAAGTCAAAAAAGGTTTTGGTTTTAGGTACGGCTGAATTTATGTATCCACCCTATCTCTTGGCACAATATTTGGAAGATTCTGGCATTGAGACTTATTTTCAAGCTACGACTAGAAGCCCTATTAATATTGATGGTATTATCACTTCTAAAATTGCTTTTAAAGACAATTATTTTGAAAATATTGACAACTTCTTGTACAATGTCATAGATAGAGAGTATGATAAAGTCATAATATGTTATGAAACAACAGCACTGCCCCAAAACTTTGACCTAAAAGCAAAGTTAGCAAAGAAATTTGATACTCAGGAGATTTTTTTTGATATTTAGTGGAAGTTATTTAGAAGATGATGTAGAATTTTTGCTCAAAGTCATAGATA
The DNA here is from genome assembly GCA_964514765.1 of uncultured Sulfurovum sp. Classification (GTDB taxonomy): domain Bacteria; phylum Campylobacterota; class Campylobacteria; order Campylobacterales; family Sulfurovaceae; genus Sulfurovum. Next base: position 46 of record CAZEUM010000090.1, on the reverse strand, counting down.
TTGACTTTACTTCAATAGAAGAAAAAGAGAAATTAATACAATCAGG